>DTYK01000323.1 GCA_012961925.1 Candidatus Latescibacterota bacterium | reverse complement strand
TTGAGGAACACTCCGATTTCTCTTTCACCCACTTCACGCGAGTGTCGTTTAAAGCTCAAGAGGTATATTCGTCTTAATTTACTACAAATATAATGCGCAAGAACAAACCAGTCAAGGGAAAACCCCAGGGGAAGCGATCTGCTTTACTACATGCCCCTTGAACCGACGGCAAAATCTGGGACAGTGGAGTTAGTAGATTCTGAATGATCAATAAAATAGTTAATGTCAAAATCATTGTAATTAATAGTAAATTAATGGCACAAAAAGATGGGGATTTATTTTCTTTACAGCAGATCGAGTGGGCTGCGGATACTTCGTCCTCCTCGATTGCTAACTTCCTTTTGGTAGGCCGTACCGATTCGCATAGGGGCAGTTTCCTGTGATAGACCTCTATACTTGAGGGGAGACATACCTCTCTATGTAGCTGCCAAATCAGCTCAGAGCGACCGGATCACCTGCATATTTGTGATGTCTTCCTCTTCCCCGGGCGGGGTTTCCATAATACCCGGAAGGCCTTTAAGCTTCGGGTGATTGACGATAATCCGGAACCCCTCAAGCCCGATCTCACCTTTCCCGATGTGCCAGTGCCTGTCCTTATGCGAACCAAGGGGCGTCGCTGAATCGTTGAGATGAAGGAGGTGCAGTTTGTCAAGGCCCACAAGGTCATCGAACTCCGCAAGGGTCTTATCAAGTCCTTCCCGGGTTGACACATCATAGCCGGCCTCAAACATATGAGCAGTATCGAGACATACACCGACCCTGTGGGGTTCGTCCACCTGGGCGATGACATCCCTTATCTGGGAGAACTCGCATCCCACCTCAGAACCCTGCCCCGCCGTCCCCTCAAGCAGAAGCAGAACGTCGTTTCGAACCTCTGCAAGGGCAGCGTTGACAGCAGAGGCGACCCGTCTGAGGGCCTCATCAATCGTCGAACCCATATGTTTTCCGACGTGTACGACGACGAACGGCGAATCAAGGAGGTCGGCTCGTCTCAGTTCTTCAATAAGGGAGTCGATCGATTTCCTGTGAAGCTCATCATCGGGCGAGGCGGGATTGGGCAGGTAGGGCATATGGACAACCACAGGCGTAATGGCCGACTCTCTCATCTGAGCCTTAAAGGTCTCAACCTCAACAGGATCAAGGGCTGTATACCTCCAGCCCCTTGGGTTCCTGGAGAAGATCTGTATCGTACCACACCCCCTCCTGACAGCCCTCTCCGTAACCTTCGACAGACCACCGGATATGGAGATATGGAAACCATAGATCATCGTTCTACCTCCCTGCTGAACAACGCGCAGCGATGAGATTAAAAAGATTAACCCATCCCCAGTCTTAAAAAAGTCGCCCAGCGATGAGGTCTCCAAAAGTTTTCCCCATAATCGCCTCCCCGAAAAACCTCGGCACAAGGCCCAGCAGCAGGGATCCAATATAAGGGAGCAATCTCATCCTGAAGATCCCCGCCATCCAACTGACTTCCCTCAGGGGAACAGGGGAAAAGGCAGCGATCACCACAGCCCAGATCCCGTACTTCCGGAACAGGGCCTCACCTTTCTTCAGATATTTCTCCTTAATCCTGAACAGACGGGTCAGTACATAAATTCCCATATGACTACCCAGCCAGAAGCCGATCAGACCACCCAGAAATGTCCCGGCAGTAGCCGCTAATGCGCCCAGGTATGGATTGAGTCCGAGCCCTCCCTGGCCAAGGATGAAGAGATCTGGGCCAATCGGTTGATATATCGGCATCATCAACGAGAGTCCGAAGATACCCCATACACCGTACCTGTCCAGAAAAACAAAGGAGATATGCTTCAAATATGCCAGTATTTCCCCCATTTAACTATTTATTATAACACCTCCTCCCCTGCTTCTCGCTCGTACCTTTCTCGCCTGGCAAGGTAGGCCGGCACAGGCACATCCCACCAGCCGACCGCTGGGCTCCCGGAGAATGGATACTCCCTGTTCACAACTATCTCAAGGACTGCAGGCTTGCCGGAATCAAAGACCCTCTTAAGCGCAGGCTGGATCTCCTCCGCCTTCTGAACCCTTTCCGCATAACAGCCAAATCCCTCTGCAATGGCCTTAAAGTCCGGCGAATAAAGCCTGCCGGCCCTGTCCAGAAAGTCCGTGGCAACTGCCCTTTCTTCTCCAAAAGCAGCCATCTGAAGGTCCTTGATCGAAAGCCAGCCCGTGTTATTGCAGACTACGGCCACCACAGGTAGACCCAACTGGACAGCCGTTGAGAGCTCCTGGATGGTCATCATGAAATCACCGTCACCTATGATGCTCACCACCTGCCTGTCAGGTACTCCCAGTTTTACACCGAGACTGGCCGGCAAGGCAAAACCCATCGTTGAAAAACCGCCTGTGGTGATATGAGTCCTCGGCTGGTAGAACGGAAACTCCTGCATGACCTGGGCCTGGGTGTTACCCGATGACGTCACCACTATAGCGTCCCCGTCCAGAAAAGCCCTGATCTCCTTCAATGCCCTTGAGATAGTCACGGGCTCCTTATCAGAATTTCTCAGCCGGTTTATGTGCTTAAGCCACTGGGCCTTCAAGGCCTGGATCTCCTGGAAGTACTCTCCCCTCTCGTAGTCCCTCTTCGCCGACGAGTCTTTCAGACCTTCGAGGATAGCAGCAAGCACAGACCCGGCATCTCCCGCAATCCCAACCTCCACCGGATAGTTCTTTCCGATCTCCGCTGGGTCAATGTCGACATGTATCAGCTCCGTAGGGGGTATTGAGAAGCTAACCCCCCGCTTATAGGATGAGGTGGTCTCATCGGCGAACCTGCACCCTACAGCAAGCAGAACATCTGCAGAGGCAGCCAACCTGTTCCCGCAGGTCGTCCCTTTAGAGCCGGCATGCCAGGCATAAAGAGGATGGTCCTCGGGAAAGGCGCTCTTCCCCATCATCGTCGTGATCACCGCCGCCCCCAAAAATTCCGCCACCTCTCTGAGCTGATCACAAGCCCCGGAGGCGATCACACCTCCTCCGGCCAGTATCACCGGACGTCTGGCCCCCAGCAGTAGCTCAACAGCCCTGGCTATCTGATCGGGATCTCCGGGAATTCTGCCCCCAGCCCGGAAGGTGACAGGCTCCGGCAGATTAACGTCCCAAGAGTCGGCTTGCACGTCCATTGGCAGGTCTATCAAAACAGGTCCCGGTCTACCACACAGCATCTGATTGAAGGCCCGGTGAAGGACGGTCGGCAACTGTCTGACCGAGTCTACCTTCCAGTACCTCTTGACCACCGGCTCCAGCACCCTCGGAAAGTCCGCATCATATCTCCTCTCGATCTCCTGCAGAACACCCACGCCTCGCATATATGTATGGACCCCTCCGGTGATTATCAACACAGGTGTCGAATCCACAAAGGCCGTTGCAGCACCTATGGCTGTGTTTACGGCTCCAGGCCCGATGGAGGTGAAGACAGCCAGGGGCCTGCCCGTGATCCTATAATAACCGTCGGCCATGTGGACGGCGCTCATCTCCTGTTTAACCTGAAGAACCTTGATCCTCTCCTCCCGTCCAATAAAGGCGTCAACCAGGCCGAGGCATCCGTGGCCCGGAATGCCGATAATATAAGGTACACCTTCCTTTATGAGGTATTCAGCCACTATCTCGCCGCCTGTCAGCTTCATGTTCACCGCTCCTTGATTTTTCAGGAATTAACACCTCATCCCCAAACCTTTTGACAAAGGAAGACCGGAATGAAACCGTCCTCAGGTCTATCCGACCTCCTCCAGGACCTTTCTCATATAGTCAAGCGATTCCTCTGCCCAGGCGTCGATGTCAATCGGATAACCGACATTCACCTGAACCGTCATGTTCCCGTCGTAGCCAATTTCCTTTAATGTTTTTACAAACTTCCTCCAGTTGATATCTCCCCGACCTGGCGGCAGGTGGATGTCTCCCCTCCCTTCGCCATGGTTGTCGTTAAGGTGGACGTAGGCCAGATCCTTCCCCACCTTACGCACCGCATCGGTGAGGTTGGGCTCGGTGACGTTCTGATCCGCAGTATCTATCATCACCTTCAGTTTGTCCGATCCAACCTCCTTCATCATCCTCAGTGCATCGTCCAGGGTGACGATCACCTCCGACTCCGGCGGTGTCAATGTATGGATGGCCACCAACACGTCCTTCTTCTCCGCCCTTTCGACCACCTGCTCGATGCACTCACGGTTCCACCTCCAGGCCTGATCCAGGGCGGTGCCGTAGACCATATGCCCACTGATAAGGTTGATCAGGGGTGCCCCCACATCAGCGGCCAGATCCACACAGTCCAGGTAATAGTCTACAGTGTCCTTCCTCACCTTGGGACTGGAATGGGAGAAGTTGAGGTGCATCCCCAACCCTCCTCCCTGGACGGATAGTCCAGCGATCTCCAGACCCAACCTGTCAACAAGTTGACGGATGCGCTTCCTATCCTCAGCGCCATAATGTCTGGGATCCAGGTGAGGGCTGTATGCCCAGAAGTCTATGGCCTCATAGCCAATATCGGCGATCCTGCGGATGGACTCCTCCAGATCCGCATACGGAAGGTAGCCCATGGTGCAGAACCCCAGTTTCATCGGTTACCTCCTTACATCTTATTAACTTCGACCGCCCTTGCCGTAGACGATCTCCCTTAGCAGGGCATTCATCTTCAAATGGTCTCGCTGATGCAGGATCTCCAACACCTCCTGCCGGTCTAACTTCTCAATCAGCCGGAAGGCTCCCTCCACATTCTGGATGTTCGCCTCAACGGCGCCTACAGGATCCTCCCTCGCCGGAAAAATGTCGAAGGAATAGTAATCATCCCATCCTATCATATCGAGCCAGAAGCAGAGCTCTAAAAGCTCCCAGAAGTGAGAGGAACCGGTCGTCATATCCCAGTCCCAGTCGCCTGGATTGTCGTTAAAATGGATGTGAAACAGGCGCTTTTCGTTATGAAGTAAGATCGCACTCTCCGCCGGGTTTTCATTGCACCCTATCGCATGGCCCACATCAAGGTTACAACCGACGTTGGGAAGGCCTACTTTATTTATCAGATAGAGGACTTTGCCCACGGTGCCGACGGCCATATGAACCCGTGGTTCCTTCAACTTGTACTCCAGACAGATGCGCACCTCGGGGTCATGGGCAGCACACTCACCTATCCCGTCGATCAGCCGGGACCACATCTCCCTGTAATCGGTCTGAAAGGGGTAATCGTGACCATCCTGCCCGAGCCAGAGGTTCACCTTATTGGCTCCCAGGGCCTTTGACTGATCCATACCCCGTTTGATGACCTCTATCGCCTCCCGTCTCAGCCCTTTGTCGGGCGATGTCAGAGAACCTCTTCCCCATTTAGCCTCCCCCCAGACGTTGACCGAAACAATGGAACATCCCCACCCGTCTTCAAGAAGGATCTGACGCCATCCCTCCACATCTATCGATTCGAACATATGCGTGTGGAGCTCCAATCCATCTAAGCCCTCCACCCGTCTGGCCAGTTCAACTCGGCCCATCAGATCCAGACTCTCCCGGTACCCTCTCGGGCAGAACCTGTCACCACAGGGACCAAACGGCCCTAAACCCACGGAATATCTTCGTCTACTCGTCATTTCCGGCTCCCTCTTCTTCAACCCTCATCCGGGAATGTTATCTCTTCATGAAACCTGTAGGTACCGGGATCAGCCGGTGGTGTAAAGAAACAGATCACCTTCATCACATCGTCGCCTGTGTTCTGAAGCATGTGAGGTACACCCCTGGGAAAGAGCACCGCAATTCCAGGCCTAACGGGTGCAACCTCTTCACCCACCAGCACCCGGCCTTTCCCTCTCATGATATAGATTACCTCCTCCGCTTCGGGGTGGGAGTGGGCCGGGCGGACTGTCTCTCCGGGTTGGACCCATATCGTACAGACAGAGAGGTTCTCAGTCCCTGCCCCGCGATCCAGAAGCATCCGCATCCGTCGACCGGGAAGTTGCCACTCCTCCACCTCCGATTCATCAACTTTGATCATATTAACCTCCTTACTCCATCATCTCTGCCTGCGTAGGAGGTAGAAGCCGAGGGGATCCACCTCCTCACGCAGGATCCTCAGCTCCTCTGGCGTCGGGGGTTCAGTCTCGGGAACCTCCTCCGGGACGATCAGCTCAAATCCCGTCTTCTCCTTTATCTCTTCCAGCGAGACACCAGGATGGATGGACTCAAGCCGCATCTTCTTTGTGCTTTCGTCGAATCCCATGATGGCCAGATCTGTAATCACCTTATCGGGCCCCTTTCCCCGTAGCCCAACCTTTGCCCGCTGGCCAGGTTTCCCGTCCAGATAGCCGGGTGAAGTGATATAATCCACCCTTGCCGGAAACCGCCTTGCTTCATGATTGCAGGTTATAATGGTCCGATTGGCCGATGAGGCGATGTCGTTGGCACCCCCACTTCCAGGGAGCCTAACCTTAGGGTCTTTGTAATCACCTATTACGGTGGCGTTGATGTTGCCGTACTGATCGATCTGGGCTCCGCCGAGAAAACCCACATCCACCTTTCCGGTCTGGAGGAACCCAAGTACGTCCTTCATCGTGGCAACCATCGCCAGATTGTACATCAACCTTATGTCACCGATCAGGCGGGCTATCTCCTTATTTCTACACCCCACATAGCCGCTCTCATACATGATGACCAGGTTCGGGGCATGGATATGAAGGGCCAGTTGAGCACTCAGCATGGGTAATCCAGTGCCCACAAAGGCCACTTCACCGTCCTTGAGTTGCCTTGCCCCTGCAACCGCCATTATTTCAAGGGCCGAATATCCCATGATTTCACCCTCCATCCAGTCTGAACCCGGATTCGGTCCTGCTGCACGGGGTCCCCAATCACGCCCGGGTTGACCCCACCCGTTCATAATACGTTGAATAACCCAGAGAGGTGTTCGCCCGAAGCTTCATCACTTTTTCCAGCCCGACCTTTTCCAGATATCCTTCGTTGTCCTCAACGGAGAAGATGAACCTCTCCAGGTATGCAGCGAAACCTTCCGGCGTACCGGCCTCTTTGGCATATTCCTCGATGTGTTCCCAGTCATAATCGTAATATCTATAGCAAGCATAGGGATGGGCTCCAAAGGGGACTTCTACCACATAATCCACCAGGAAGCCCGGGAGTATGGTCTTTTCCGGCATTTTCCGGAGATGATCTGTGTCAACGATCTCTTCGCAGGTGATGATGATCCTCTTCGCCGACTTTGCCTTCTCCACATTGTCGTATACAGGTCCATCCACGCTCACATTCCCCTCTGTATCCACCCTCTGGACATGGAGCGCGGCC
>DTYK01000322.1 GCA_012961925.1 Candidatus Latescibacterota bacterium | reverse complement strand
GGTTTGATGTGGATGGACCTGAATCCGAGCTCAAATAGATGCAGAAAGATCTCTGTGACATAGGGTTTCTGGCCGGTCAGCACTGCGCTTCCGATCGCTGGCCACCGGGACAGATGCTCTTTGACCAGGGGCTCGACCCTGTCGTATGAGCCCTCTCCGTTTGGGAATTGCCTCATAGCGTCGTGGATATGTTTAGGGCCGTGTATTGTTTCAGACCCTCCCCAGGAAAATCTCCAGGGGGCAGGGGGGATGATAGGTCGTCGTTGACCTTTCGATATACCGCCTCCCGCAGATCCCAGAGAGTCCGGTTCTTCTTCAACATTTCTGTGCTTTGGGTAACGTCTTTAAAATTGATAAGACGCAAGAGAGTATCCTTTTCCACTCCGAGCCCGAATCCGTAGGTGTATCCCACAACGACTGTTGGAACATCAGAGGCAAAATGGCTGACTATGTGCTCTGCCACATAATCAGGAGAGACCATGATGTCCGAGTCCAGGAAGATGACGACCTCTCCGTGGGCGTTTTCTATGCCGATGTTGCGGGCTCGGCTGAGTCTATAGCCCTCGTCCCTCTGGTAGAAATACCGGATCCTGACGGACCCGCAGAAGGAGGCAACCACCTTGGGGGTGTGGTCTGAGGACCTATCGTCAACGACCAAAACCTCGAACCTGTCCCGGGGATAGCTTTGCCTTGTAAGAGAAGAAAGGGTCAGTTTCAGGGTCTCCGCCCTGTTATATGTGGGTATGACGACGCTTGCATCAACCAATTTTTGCTCCTCTTAGCGTTCAAGCTTATAGGGAAAGGAGGGGGCCCTTAAACCCGGAAAGGAGCGTGCCTGCCTGACGGTCCCCAGTCAGGCAATATGATGATCTTGTCTGCTCTCTCCCTCCTTTTCTGCAACGTACCGCACAACAGATCCTACGCTTGCAAATGTATCCAATGAGAGATCTCTGTCATCGATACAGATCTCAAACTCCTTCTCCAGGGCCACCACCAGTTGCACCATCCCCAGAGAGTCGATGCCGAGGTCATAAGTTAAGGAATCTTCGTCCCTGAGTCTGGCAGGGCTCCTTTTTACAGGCATTCGATCAACGATGAGCTCTTTCACCCTTTGTTCAACTTTGCTGTTCCTCATGTTTTGATACGTTCGCAAAAACCTCTTCTTGTCATGAGGAGTTTCCCAGGATGTCTTTCCTGAGGCCAATGACCCCGTAGGTGGGATCGGGACCCTGTTCTTCATCCACCGCCCCTAACAGTCCCAGACTCCAGCCTGCGGTCTTACCGGTGAGCTTTACCCCGAACCGGGGATCGGCTATCCGGCGGCTGTAAAAGAGGCTCATCGGGGTGAAAAGCTCACTCCTCTCTAAAAAGAAGGGGCGCTTCTCCTCATAGAAGAGCTCGAATCGGGTGAGGTTTATCCTCTCCTCGTCGGCCTCAATGTGTCGGAAGTCGGGGTTTAGGGTGGCGTCTAAGGTAAAATCTGAGCTGATCCCATATTTGAAGCTCAGGCCTGTATCCCCCTTCCACATACCCTTCTCTTTCACATATCTGGCCGTTCCATAGGGCAGGAGCTTTATATGCAGCCCCGGGGTTATGTCTCGTAAACCGAGGAGCAGGCCCGCTTTGGACACCTTAAGCATTGAGCCATCGGCCCTGCTTATAAAAGACCAGTTGGAGTCCTCCCTCTTTGAGGACTGGTAGCGGTGGACGTTAATTCCCCAGACCTGCTCGCTCTTCCTCGGAAACCTCAAGGTCTTAAAGGGGATGGTCAGTTCTGCCGTCCAGCCTTCCTCGGTCACCTGGGCGGCGGAGTACCAGAGCCCATCCCAGGCCAGGTCTATGCCTCCCCAGCCCCTCACGCCATCTGCCTGGGAGCGGTAATCCCTCTGCACTCCCTGGGGTTCACCGCGAAGCCATAGCAGTTCTGATGGTCGCCGAAGGTGTCCAGCACAATGCCCACCACATCC
>DTYK01000321.1 GCA_012961925.1 Candidatus Latescibacterota bacterium | reverse complement strand
CTCCCCAAGCGTGTCCTTCAGGCTTCGGAAAAAGCGAAGAATGGCATTGGCTTCCTCCGATATTTAAGGCGAAGGATGTTCACACCGGCTTCCACAAACCGACTCCTTCAAAAATAGTTTTCCATTTTTCACTGAAATGTTGGCAGAAAATCAGCTTCTATCCTCAGCATTTCTTCTATCATTTTCTCTGCCCGCTCTATGTTGTCCACCACAGGGTCGATAAGCAATGCTTGAAGGAGAAGTTTCTTAGACCTTTCTCGATAGGCTTCCACCAGCAATTTCTGGATGGAGATCTGTTTACGACACATCGCCGCAATAGCTTCAGGGAGTGGCCCAACTTTGATGGCGTGTAAGCCGTTGCCATCTCCACGGGCCGGGATCTCCACAATTGCATCTTGCAGATGGGAATGATAAGGTGTAAACTCCGCAAGGTATGGAAAGCAGCTCCAGGACCACCACATTCTCCATATACTTGGCGAAATCCGAAGGCATAGGGCACGTGGAAATCTTGTTCCCAAAGTTGGTTCTGTAAAGAAGTGCTCCTTCTCTCAGTAGAACTGAGGAGCATTTAGCGGATTCCTGAGTAACTCCTCCTCTCCCCCTCGGCCTCTTCTTTATCGAAATGAAGGACTACCTCGGTCGTCGTACCTTCACGCCCCCAGTGATTTACCGGCTTCACCTCTATCTTGTTGTCGCCGTCCTTAAGCTCCCATTCGAAGTGCTCTGGCTTCTTCTGCCACTCGGCCCCGTTCAACCTGACCATAAAATCCCTGTGATTCGGCATGTAGCTCGTCATGTGGACGTCGATAAGACGGAGGGGTCGTTTCATATCAAACCAGAGGCGGACAAAATTGATCGGCCAATTGAATTCCCGCTCCACCGAGGTGTTTTGGTGGTTGGCCAAAAGCGGCGTCCGATCATCCGTCCAGTGTAGAGTATCCCTCGAGTGGAGGTAGGGGGGTACCTCGGGGTTTAGCCCTTGAGGATCCGAAACTTCACCCCAGGAACGGCTGAACCAGTCATTGCGCATTATGATACGCAGGTGAAAGTACATCCCAGTGTGCTTCGGCCCACCATCTTTGAAAAGCTCGCTGTAGGGTTTCCCGGCATGGGAAAGGCCGCGCCCGTCCGGAGGCATCTTGGGAACCTCTTTCAAACCCTCAAAATCCCCTGACAGCCATACCTTATGGATCTCCAGAGTACCCAAGGGAACACCGTTCTTCTCGTAATGGAAGTTTCCCGACGGATCGAAGGCTATCCACTTGTTAAGTTCATCCGACCACACCTCGGCAACCGAGTGCCCCGAAAGTCCCTTTTCCTCCTCCCATATCTGGACCATCCGCCCCTGGTAGCCGAGGGCTAATGCACACTGGATGAAGACCAGCGCATAATGCACGCAGAAAAACTTTTTACCTCTCTCTATATCCTCCAGGATGGACAGTGAGTCCCACGGAACGTATGGCTCCGGCTCACCGCCTGGAATCTTGTTGTATACCCACTCGTTGAGCAACACGAACTCCTCGAACTGACTCCCAGCCCCCGAGACTACACCGTCGAGGTCATACCTCTCCCGAAGTTGTGCCAGAGCCGGGGTATCGTATCTCTCATACGAGAAAGTCGCCTGGGGACTCTTTATGGCATCCTCACCCTCAAGGCCTACTATCCTCGCCGAACGTGGATACAAGACACCGTAAGCCCAGTGCTTCGACGGCTTGTGGTCAGAAAGGTATGCGGAAAGGTAATTGACAGACGTCTTCTCTTTTTCTACCATTATTCGGCCTCCTATTTAAACCGCAAGGTTCGCAAAGTAGGCCCAGAGAACGCAAAATAATAAATGGAGGAAGATCTCTTGGCGGCCTTTGCGCCTTCTCCGGGCTCTTTGCGGTTAGAATATTGTATATTCCGAAAAAACCTTCCTGACTACAGGAAAGTTTTCCTCTGGCTTGACGTCAGGAGCTCCGTTTGCAAGTGTTGCGGCTACCTTCGCCCCCACCTGGATCGTCCTTCGGAACCTTTCAATCCGTTCCTCCTCGGTGTGGTGGGTGTAGTATGCCACAGCCGTGATCGCAATGTTGTTGCGATCGGCTATTTCTTTTATTTCTTTAATCTTATCCTCTGTAATGGACATCACATCAAATTCGGCTCCAGGTCCTCCATCGGCAAGAGAGATACAGTCAAACCCTTCTTTGCCAGCAAACTCCATCCTTTCCTGCGAGTATTCGGTTGAGAATCCTAACTTCATCTTTCGCCTCCTCTGGTTGTGGAATGCAGCTACACAGCTATTTCAGTAGGAGGACTATCCAGAGCCCGAATCCTAGTCCGGCGTCGTCTTCAAACCTCCCAGCATAATGGATGCTTAGTAGGTGTGCCCTTCTGGGTCATCTTTCTCTCCTGCTGTTAGTCGATCTTCAATACAGGGCTTGACTTTTCATAGCTATCAAAACATAGACCAGATCCGCACGTAGGAGTTTCATCATGCAGATTCCCAATACTAATCTCGAGCAGCCAGCAGCCTCTCGGCTGCCTGTTTCGCCAGAAGAGCTATAGTATCTCTATCTTGGGTTGTTGTTGAATTAGCACACTCGAGCGTGAAAATATCCTCATAGCCAACATCTTTTAGCGCCTCAAGCACACTGGACCAGTCTATCGTGCCCTCTCCGGGGACGAGGTGTTCATCCTCAGCCCGGTGATTATCATGAATATGCACACCGAATAGACGATCGTCTGCCTCCCTGATTTTAAGAGCCGGATCCCCTGTCCCTCCTCTCGATCTCCAACAATGCCCTGTATCCACTAAGATTCCCACCTCGTCCTTCGGAAAGGGAGCAACAATCTCCCTGAGGGTCTTCACATCACCATATCCTCCTGAGGTCTCCACCTCCAGCTTCAATCCTCTCTCCCGCGAAAACTTGGCTACCTCTGTGACAGACTCTATGGCCCACCCAGTGACCTTCTTGAAGTGCTCAGGATCAGAGAGATCTTCCCAAAGCCCTGGTCGATGTATCCCCAAATACTTAGGTTGGAAAACCTGGTAAAGATCCAGATTTCTCTCTATCCATTCTATTCCCTTCTGCCTCTCTTTCGGATCTGAACTCCCGATATCATTGGGGCAATTGCCCAAGTGAATTGAATTGACCGTGAGCCCTAATGAGCCCGCATATTTGGCTACCTCAGCCACATCTTTCTTGGAGGATAGATACGATGAACCGTGGGGATTGATCTCTATAAATCTATAACCCAGGCAACTGAGTTTCTCCAGACCTTTTAGAAGGTCTGCGTCGTGATACAGGTAGGTGGATATCCCAATCTCCATCCTTCTCTCTCCAAACATCTTTAGCCTCTTCTGTAATTTGGTTTTCTGGTTCTATATTTCCAGTCGGGCCACCAGATCAAGATTTCTCTGGTAGTCTCCCTTCATTTTGCTTCCATATGTAATGATGGGCACAACACTTTCATGACGTGACCCGTGTGTCCGGACCTTCACTGGCACTTCGATAGCCTCAAAGTTTCCAAAGACCACATCTTTGTCCCCGAGCACGAAAAGGTCTCCGATGCGATCCGCCATGAGTTCAAACTTTTCCGCTGCCTCCTCCCGGGGGTAAACCGCCTCGATGCCCGAAAAGCCCTGCAAAACATCCAGTGTTTCCTGGATAAGTTCCGGCTTTCCCAGATAGACATACACTGCCCCGCCCAGATTCTGGTGATGGGCTTCGTAACGGTCCTTGATGATGGGGATAACTTGCGCCTCAATCCCTTCAGATCTCAAAAGTCTTCTCACGTCAATACCCCGGCTCTTCGCTGACATCCCGTGATCAGCGGTCAGGTAGACCTCCCGATCCGGATTCTCATCGAGAATCTGGCCCAATAGGGAATCTATACCCTGAATATGTCTGAAAGATTCGTCCTCATGAGGAGCATACTTGTGCATCGTCCAGTCGGTGGTTGAACAATACACCACGTCAGGATTTCTCTCCTTCAAGGTGAGCTTGAGCGCCTTGAAAAGCCACAGGTTAATCTCAGAGGAGTAGATGTCCTGTTTGGGTCCGATCTTGTGGATCGTCCCTTCGTCCGGCTCCTCGGCGGAGAGGGAGTAATCAGCCCCGGCATCTAAAAGCCCCTGGAGCTTCTTCTTTGAGGTCAGAAGCGCAGTGGACATGCCCACGCTCTTTGCACGTTGCAGAACGGTTGAACGGCAAAGAAAATCCGGGGATTCCATGTAGCACCCCTCTCCCGTAGTCCTGTCCACCCAGTAATTCGACGTGATCCCATGGATTCGAGGAGGTGCCCCGGTTATGATGGAAACGTTGTTCACATTGGTGACCGAAGGAATCACGCCTTGTCCGATAACAAAAGACCCCTCCTTTGCTATTCGATCGATGTTCGGAGTAGGAGCCATTTCGAGATATTCCAGTCCAAGGCCATCAACACAGATGATAAGAATCTTCCTCATTTAATAATCCTCCAGACGCCGCTCTGGAAAACCAAGCGGCTTCTGTTACGATCCCGTACCAACATTATATCTTTATTTCAATTACAGTAGCAGAATGAGCAGGAAATACGTATGTAAACCCCGTTAGATGCCTCCTACCTAACGGGTAAATGTCTCGGCCGTCTTAGGCGAAGCGGCCTCGATCACCTTAACTGTTTCCGGCTCCCCCATCTTGTTCTCGGCCATCACATCCGGGCCGTTCAGTTCAAACGCTTTGGCTCCAGGCTTCGGAGAGAAACCTCGCAGTTCAATCTGACACTCAATCGCTTGGTCAAGGTGCCTATTCAGCACCCCCAGACATAAGGTTCGGTCTGCTCGGCCTCTCACTTCTGGACAAAGATAACCAGACCCCTCTTGTTAACTGTCAATTCATTATTCAGCGATACATGCTGAGCAGGTGCGAAGGGACGGTAGATCGTCCCCTCATGCTGCTTGGTATCAAGCATAATTCTTATGTTTCTGTACGGAATTGTCAGGAAAATGGAAGGTTGTGGTCATCCAACTGTGACAATCTCTGACCCAGGGAGGTTTCGGGGGAAATTTGAGCCGGGTAGCTGTCCACCTGCGATAGCGCTCAGCACCGCTGTGCCAATCACCGCGGTGAAAGCGGTAGACCACAGGAGAGGACGTCCAATTCTTTCCCCCTTCTATATAGGGCAGACGCACCACACTAAACACTAATCCGATGGGTCTATCCTTTCCAGTCTCTTCTGGGATCGGCCAATCAGTTGAGGCATGACTGCTCAAGCAGGGGCGAAGCTCGAAGAAGAACCACTTTGTTTCACAGGTCTCGTCATGGGAACCTATGTAGAATCCCTCCGTGTCATTATAGAGATCTATCCACTGCATTGGCATGTCCCAGGACGGATACTTACACAAGCGGTACGGGTAAGTGGCATAGGGAGCCTCCAGATTGCTCCAGAGGAGAGTTACATGCCCGTCCCTTTTGTCTACTTCGGTCAGCTTTTGCTCTCGTCCAAGGATATAATTGTTCTTCACCCCTTCCTCGGGAATCAACAGTTAGAACATCCGAGCCTAACTCAATCATGTCCGTGTTGGGACCTGCACAGCCGGCGCCCAACGACGGCCTGGACACCTTCATAGAAGGATCACCCATTACCTGGACGCTATCCTGCCCCAGGATTTTGACCCTGCCTGCAATATGCCGTGCCAGTTCTATGAGGGTCCTCTGTTCAATGGCATAGACTGCATGTGAATGTGTACTGTCCTCTGCAACGAGATTTGCGAACCCCAAACCCTTAGCCCATGAGTCCCGAATACCGATCTCTGGCCACCTGTCCCAGGTATCATGCGCCCGTAGAACCACCATCCCTGGTTCTTCACTCCGAAGACGCTGATCAGCAACTGGGTCCATCCAATCCCAGAATAGTGCCTCGTGGCTCACAAAAAGCTCGCAGCCCAATTCAACGGCTCTCCGTAAATTGTCGATAGTCGGCATCCATCCCACTGCAATAGAGTGAACCTCTCGTAAAGGCTCTCCGACCTTTACAGTATCTACCGTGTGACTGCGATCCGGCCATGGTGATTTAGAAAGAAGATGTTCTCTGATGTCGTTTGCGTTCATACAGAATCCTCAAAATGAATTTGTCCACAGCAAGCTGCCGGGAACCGGGTAAATCGGGAAGCGCTCCTCCAGAGGTCTACACAGCAGGCGGACCCGCTCCCATAGAGCTGCGTCGTTCCCATCATTGACAAGATCGCCCAAGATCAGGCAGAAGTCCGCCTCCTCCTCTATAACCCGGTCAATGATCTGCCGACATACCTCGGTGTGGTTCTGAGGATCACCGAAACCGATGAAGGTAAACATAATCAAGGTCATGAGACTACCCGGCTACACACCTGAATCTTGGTACTCCTGAGAGTCCGAATTGCAGGAAGCAGTAACGATCCACCCAGGTGTTTTCCGGGACCTCTGGTTCATCCTCCTCAGGGCTCTTGGTGAAGCCGAAGGCCGGCCCGGTGTAAAGCACTTCTCCGCGCCAGTGATGATGAGGCCCTAAGAGATTCCGACAACTGCCGAAAAGTTCTAAGGTGACCTGGTTTCGGCCCGGTTGAATAAGTTCGGTTACGTCGAAGCGGTAAGGCCTCCAGCCTTTGGCTCCGACATCTCTTCCGTTCACCACAGCACGCACCAGGGCTGCATTGGGCGGGTCAAGCTCAAGCCGTATTTGTTTCTTTGCCCCTTTGTCAAACCAATCCTTTGGCAGGTCTACTTGCTGGGTAAGCCTGGCATTCCCCGCATAGAACCAGTACCCCTGCGAGGTGAGGTCGGTACCGCCGGCCAGGTTACCAGACTGAATTGTTTTAGGCCTTTCACAGAGGACGAACGGCCCCTCTGTGAGAACGGTGCGGCGGTCCCCTGCCTTAAAGGGGGAGAGGCTCCGCACACCGAAATCACCTATGATGTAAACGCTCTCGATCTCCGTGCGCGGCTCCAGCTTCCCTATCAGCCTGATGGTGTTCGTACCGCTTTGCAGGTAATTCCCAATCGGAATCTTCCTGAAGGCAATGTCCCGCCACCATCCCACATCTTCCGAACTCACCCTCTGGTTGTTAACAGTAATGGAGAAAACGTGCGGAGTCTCAACCACAAGCATTATGCTGCCCGGGTTAATTGCAGCATTAGGGTCGATTTGAAATGAATACTCCAGCACCAGATCAGGATGCTCTTCGGGGTGTTCCCATAGGCGACGGGTTAATTCCCTCCAGACCTTGAGGGTCGGTTGGGGCTCGTTGAGTCGGCCTCCTCCCACTGCCCAGCGACACCAGTCGATGGTGAGGGCATTGGGGTCGCTGAGCTCCACGGACCAGGGCCCGGAAAGCTCAACTGTGTCCAGGGTCTCAACCTCGGGAGGTAAAGAGACACTTTTCGGTGCAGTAGGATCGAGCACCAGGAGGTAGGACTGCATCGGTTCAAAGGTGAGATCCACGACCACGTATTCTCCATCCCGACGGCTTGGAATGAGGTGAACCTCGCCGGTACCAGCGTCCCATTGCTCCACTCCCACACCGGCCGCCCTCATCCTTACCGTGGTGTCCACCGCTTTCTCCCTGCTAAAATTGACCAGGAAGAACAGTCGCCGCCCATCACCCAGATCCCGTCCGTGACACCAGATATGCTCGACCTCTACACCTTCTCTATCCAAGACTTCAATCGAGGGCGCGGATATGCTGTCCATCCCTTTCTTCAGGGCAATTCGGGTTCCAATCCAGGTCTTGGGCTGGTCGAACCTGCCCGCTTTCTTGAAGGTTGAAGGCCATGGAGGCAGGGTGATCCGATGTGCACCGTCAAGGATTTCTGCAGGCTCGTGCGAAGGGACACCATCAACCATCACAGGAAGATTACCTATAGAGATCACCTTTCCGCCGTTGGTGATGAACTCCCTCAGAAGCTCAAGGGTCTCACGCTGAATGGAAAGAAGTTCGGGCAGAATTACAATTCGATAAGCCACATCACCCACAATGAACTGATCTCCCCCAACCTTGCCGTGGCGGGAGATGATGCGTTCATCACCGTAGTCAAAGTCGCGATGGATGGAGAGCATGGCGTTACAT
>DTYK01000320.1 GCA_012961925.1 Candidatus Latescibacterota bacterium | reverse complement strand
TGTCCCGAATGATACTTATGTAGATAATTCAAACGATCAGATCCTGATCATCACCGGGCCGAACATGGCAGGGAAGTCCACGTACCTCAGGCAGGTCGGGTTGATCATTATCCTCGCCCAGATAGGAAGTTTTGTACCGGCCAGGTCGGCCAGGATAGGCGTTGTGGATCGGATCTTCACCAGGGTGGGGGCATCGGACAATCTTGCTGCCGGGCAGAGCACTTTTCTGGTGGAGATGAATGAGACGGCCGATATCCTGAACAACGCCACAGCAAGGAGCCTGATCCTTCTGGACGAGATCGGTAGGGGCACAAGCACTTTTGATGGTATGAGCATTGCCTGGGCGGTGGCCGAATACCTGCACAATTCCCGGAAGAGGACACGGACACTCTTTGCCACACATTACCACGAACTTACAGAGCTTGAACTGATCCTGGAGAGGGTTAAGAACTATAATTTTGCCGTAAAGGAATGGAAAGGGGAGGTGATCTTTCTGAGAAAGATCCTGCCTGGCGGATGTGACCATAGCTACGGGATTCAGGTTGCACGACTGGCTGGATTGCCACAACAGGTGATAGAGCGGGCAAAGGAGGTGCTGGCCAATCTGGAGGAGAACGAGCTTACCCCAGGCAAGATCCCAAAGAAAGCGAAGGGGAAGCATTCTCCCATCCCGGAGAGTCGGCAATTGAGCCTCTTCGAGCGGACAGAACATCCCGTTATCGACGAGATCCGTAAACTCGACCCGTCATCGATGACACCACTGGAGGCGCTGGCCAGGATCGACGACTGGAAGCGGCGAATAGAAGGAAGAGGGAGGAGTAATGAAGCGGGGTTATGACTTCGAGCATATAGAATCGAAGTGGCAGAGGATATGGGCGGAAACAGATCTGTATAAAACCAGGGAAAAACCCTCCAAGAAGTATTACATGCTGGAGATGTTTGCTTACACCTCCGGCGATATCCATATGGGGCATTTTCGAAACTACGCCATCGGCGATGTGGTTGCACGCTACAAGATGATGCAAGGCTATGATCTGCTGCACCCATTCGGCTGGGATGCCTTTGGATTGCCGGCCGAAGAGGCGGCTATAAAACACGGGATTGACCCTGAAAAGTGGACGCTCGACAACATCAATGTGTCACGGGCAACCCTCAAACGGATGGGGATAAGTTACGACTGGGATCGAGAGGTGATCACCTGCCTGCCGGACTACTACAAATGGACCCAATGGATCTTCCTCAGGCTCTTCAACCGCGGACTGGCTTACCAGGACATAGCCCTGGTCAACTGGTGCCCGAGATGCAAGACAGTTCTGGCCAACGAACAGGTTGAGCAGGGGAGCTGCTGGCGTTGCCATTCGGAGGTCGGTAAACGGGAGCTCAAACAGTGGTTCTTCAGGATCACCGCCTATGCTGAAAGGCTGTTGAATGATCTTGACAAGCTCAACGGCTGGCCTGAAAATGTGAAGATTATGCAGCGCAACTGGATCGGCAAAAGTGCCGGCACCGAAATCGTCTTCTCGGTCGAAGGAACAGGCGAAAGGCTGCCTGTCTTCACCACCCGTCCGGATACGGTGTATGGTGTTACCTTCATGGCGATTGCCCCTGAAGACCCCCTGGCCAGGAAGCTGGTCGCCGGCTCTAAATATGAGAAGGAGGTATGCCAGTATATTGAGGAGGCGATGTTAAGGAGCGAGATCGACAGGACCTCAGCCGTGTCCGAAAAGACCGGTGTTTTTACTGGAAGATATGCGGTTAACCCGCTTTCCGGCGACAGGGTCGGGCTCTGGGTAGCCGACTATGTAGTTGCCTCTTACGGCACGGGAATTGTGATGGGGGTACCTGCCCATGACCAACGTGACTTTGAGTTTGCAAGAAGATACGGGATCCCTATCAAGGTGGTGATTAATCCGCCAGGTGAGGATCTGAACCCGAATGAGATGGAGGAGGCCTATGTCGATCCCGGGATCATGATCAACTCCCAGGCCTTCAATGACCTCCCATCTGAAGAGGGGGCCAGGAGGATAACAGATTACGTTGCTGAAAAGGGGATTGGTGGGCCTCGTGTGAACTACAAGCTGCGTGATTGGCTTGTCTCCCGTCAGCGGTACTGGGGGGCGCCTATCCCGATAATCCACTGTGAGACCTGTGGCCCCGTACCCGAACCCAACTTACCCGTCCTCCTTCCCGGGAACCAGATCGACTTCATCCCGAAAGGCCGTTCGCCTCTGGCGGACGTGAAAGAGTTTATGGAAACGGAATGCCCCAGGTGCGGCCGAAAGGCCGAGCGGGACCCGGATACCATGGATACGTTTGTCTGTTCCTCCTGGTATCATCTCCGCTACACGGATCCTCATAACGATAAAGAGCCCTTCAGCAAAGAGGCAGTTGCTCGATGGTTACCCATCGATAAGTATATCGGTGGGGTTGAACATGCCTGCATGCACCTTCTCTATTTCCGCTTCATCACCAAGGTGCTCTACGACGAAGGTCTGCTGCCATACGATGAGCCAACCCATAACCTCTTCAACCACGGGATGGTGCTGGACAAAAACGGTGAGGTGATGTCCAAGTCAAAAGGGAACGTCGTCTCACCGCTCAACCTTATGAAGGAAAACGGAGCCGATGTCTCCCGTGTCGCCATGTTCTTCGCCGCACCCTCTGAACGGGAGATCCTGTGGAACGAAGAAGGGATCAGGGGGGCCAGGAGATTCCTGAACAGGATATATAACCTGACCAAAAAGATCGAAAATAAAACCGAAAAGCGCATTGCGGAACAGCTTTGTAGCACTCCGCCTGTCGATATCGACACCGGAAGAGATAAGACCAAAGAGGCCATTGCGGAACAACCCGACCCGTCAAGACTGGACGGCAATGAACTGCAACTCTACCGCAAGCTGAACAGAACCATCAAAAAAGTGACCGAAGACATTGAAAAATTGGAATTTAATACAGCAATAGCTGCTCAAATGGAGTTTCTGAACGAACTTGAGCTGCTAACACCTTCTGACGCAAAAAGTTACAGTTTTTATCTAACACGATTAGCCCAGTTGTTGGCGCCGTTTGCTCCTCATCTTGCTGAAGAGTTCTGGCAGCGGTTGGGATATGAGGGGAGTATATTCAAGTCCTCATGGCCAACTTATGATCCGGGAGCTTTGGAAGAAGAGGAGATAACGATGGTCGTTCAGATCAACGGAAAGGTGAGGGCAAAGCTCCGGGTGTCTGCTGATATTGGCGAGGAGGAGGCCAGGAGGCTGGCGTTGGAGGCGGAGAATGTGAAACGTCATCTTGCGGGAAAGCACCCAAGGAGGGTGATTGTCGTCCCAGGGAAGCTTGTAAGTATCGTAGTGTAAAAATACTGAACTTGAGCCTTTTCTACAGAGGCTTGGTTTTTAAGGACACTGCTTGCCCCTTATATCACCCTTTCTGTATCAATCCGGCCTTTTTCGGGCACTTTTGGAG
>DTYK01000319.1 GCA_012961925.1 Candidatus Latescibacterota bacterium | reverse complement strand
TGCCTGTTAGGCCAGATCTCCTTCACAGGAACCCTGTCCCACGGATTGTACCAGATCAACTTCCCCCTGTCGGTGTCATCCTCACCCACAGGCCTGCTTGCCATTGTCCAGCGGCCTCTCATGACACCCAGCCCTGTCCTTGATGTGGTCCCCTCGAAATCATCTATATATGCATCGCCCCTCACATTGTGCCTTGGGAGACTCATCGCCATCTCACCTGTGATGTCCAAAGAAGAGGAGGCATCCGTCTCCACCATTGGTAAGAAGTTCACCAGGGATGTCATAAACTGCGGCTTGAACCTCAGCCTGAAGTCAATGTCCCCTATGACGGTCCTGCCTGGCTCGCCACCGACCCTGATCCGCCTCTCAGGGGCCTTCTCTCCGCTATATAAAAGGGTCATGCCGAGGGAGGACCCCTCCCGGAATTTATATTCTCCCCTCAGACCTAAAAGGGTCTTCTGTTGGGGCATAAAAAACGGGGCATATTCATAGTCAATAACAAGATCGGCCGCTGGATTAAGGACCTCGTCCGTATAGAAGGTGATCTCTCCGTTGGAGTAGTCTATCCGATAATCTCTCCCCCTAACAAGGGTCGTCTGGTTAAGCCTCACAACCTCCGTGCCCTCGATTATTCCGAACTGACCCAGACTGAATCTGGTCGCTCTGCTACGATATTTCACCTCGATATAATACCGGCTCGCCTCACGTTTGGTCCTCTCGTCCTTTGTCCGGTATACCTCCGGAACCCTCACTTTTAGCGGGCTCTCACCGACAGGATCAAAGGGCTGAAGGTCAGGGAAGATCAGTTCCCCACGCTGCCGGTTGATGATGGTCTCGTCGAGGTCGATAAGACCATCAGGAGGAGAGTCGAGATCACGACCATGGCGGTCCAAACCGAAGATCTGCAGATAGGGTATGTCTTCCTGAGAGTCCTGGGGAAGTGAACCCGGCATATCTTTATAGACTTTAAGTTCGAAACCCTCCGGCGTGATGTCCCTCGTGCCGAGATCATATACGTTCTTCCACTCATAGTCCCAGCTTGGGTCCTCAGGCCTCTGATACTTCGCCTTAATGAGCTTGAGCGTGATGGTCTCATCCTCTCCAGGCACATAGTCGATGTCACCGAACCGGGTGCCCTCAGCAGTTCTGTATGCAACGGCCAGTACGTAGTCGTCCCGTACAGGAGAATTCATGACGATATAGCCCAGGTTCCTATCGATAAAATACTCCGATGGGTCAAGGACATGGAAATAACCGCGTACCGAATCGGCGCCGGCCTCCCCATTGGAATCCATAAACACGGCCCATCCCTGAACAGCTCTGTCCTCAACGTTGTTATCGAAGTTGTTATCGTCAACGTATACCTCGATCTCTTCTATCCGCTGATCGGGATCGAAGACGACGACACCGTATTTGTCACGCCGATTCTGAAACTGATCCCGATAGAAGAAGTCAAGGAAAAAGTAGGTATTGGCAAGATACTGGTAGTCCCTTATCTTCTTTGAAGTCTCCTGAGCAAGGCCTCTAAAGGTTTTCCTCTGTGTGGAGGCCTTCTCCTGACTGGCTATTATGGTGAGATCAAGCGCCCCTATCTTCTCCTTCATCCTGATTCCGAAAAGACCTTTATGTTGGGCGCTGTACCCCACAAAACGTGTCCCGGGGAGGGAAAGCATGGTGTTACCGCCTTCTATTTCCTGTATTATGCCGTCCTCGTCGCCTTCGTATCTGATCTTTATGGAATTCTCCAGAGCCACCTGGGATTCGCTGTCCTGTTCCATCTGGACATGGATCTTCTCTCCGACCGTTCCCTCGATCTTGAACCTTGACTCCTGCTCCATATTGAGTGCGGGAAACTTCGAAGGTCTTGATGTAGCGGTTGGCACCTGACCTTCGGTCCATTCGCTTCGACCTGAAAGGCTTACCTTCCTTCGACCTGTCACCCTGAGAGCGCTTCCCTGCCCGATTGCACGCCCTATCGACTTGGGGAATTCAACGGGGATATCTATCCTCAGTGTACCCGACCGCTCCTTTCGCTTTTGAGCCTCCCTCTGGCCCTTCGCATCTGGTCTCCATCCCTGGTAGAACTCTTCTTTTAGCTTGAGCCTCATATAATCGCCGAGGTTTAGAATGGTAGGCGGTTCATATTCTCTACCGGCCAGCCTTCTCGAAATTATGATTGACTGGGAATCAAAGTCCAATTCCTTCTGGATCTGGATAAGGCCTGGATCCCTTCTCTGGACACATGGGAAAATACCCAGTCCCCATTCCCAATGCGCGTGTTCGATCAGAACTTTGTCCGATGCAAGGGGAGACCTCTCGATCGTTAACAGAGTCCGCTTAGGCTTCAGCTCGGCTGCTCCAGGGGATGAAAGGATGCCAAAGATCCAGCCGATAACGATCAAGATCGTCACCACAGAGACGTTCCGCTGGCTTTTTGATACTGAACTTCTCACAATTGTCGGCTCTTAGCCCTTTTCAACTCTTCCAATTTCAATATCGCATATATGTTGTGGCCAAAGATCCTTAGCCTCTCTTGCAATAGGCACATCCCCTTGTTAAGAGAAAACCAGACCGGAGAATCACTCTCATCATGCCGTCACCCTTATCTTTGGAGTTTATATAATACCATAATCCTCTCCAAATATCAAGAAAAAATTTGCTTTTGGATGATTGCATTTTTTCTATAGACAAAGTGGGGTGGATTTTATATATTAAAACCTGAATCCGTGATGATTTTGCTTGCTTTTTTCATTTAAGTTCCTTAAATTACTGCATGTAATTCACCAAATGGATTTGAAAATCAACTCACCTGGGAGGTGAAGCATGCAGTATATTCTCGAACAGGGTGACCAGACATTAGCCACTCACTCTGGTCTGGCATTGATTGGACGCTTACTGGAACGGACTTCTTTGAGTAAACGGCTTAATGAAGTCAACCTCACCAGAGTTGAGCCTGAGATATCCAATGGTGATGTAGCCTTCTCTTATTTGGGATTGCTGGTA
>DTYK01000318.1 GCA_012961925.1 Candidatus Latescibacterota bacterium | reverse complement strand
CTCCGGGGACCGGCGACTTACAAAAATCTCGAACCGAAGGTGCGCTAATTTAAGGTCTGAAAGTGATTGATATCCATTGTCATCTCTTGCCCGGTGTGGATGATGGGCCTGAGGGGTTCGATGAGGCCCTGGCCATGATCTCCCAGGGGGTTGAGGATGGTATCCGTTCCGCAGTGGTGACCCCTCATATCCTCGGACCCTTGGACGATGGGTTGAGCGGACTTCTACGGGAGAGGTTTCAGCAGCTTGAGGAGAAAGTGGCCCGGGAGGGATTTGACATCCAACTGTTCTTAGGCTCTGAGATATTCTTTCAGTTCGGGCTCAGCTCGATCTGTCAGCAGAAAGTTGCCACCCTTAACCAAAAGGGTAAGTATTGTCTGGTGGAGTTCCCCCTGAATTCCATTCCTGCCAGGTTTGAATATGAACTGTTCAGGCTTCAGCTTTCGGGATTAGTCCCGATTATCGCTCATCCTGAAAGGAACATAGTCTTAGCATCAGATCCAGAGAAACTTTCCGAGATCGTGGGACGTGGTATCTTGCTTCAGGTCAATGCGGGGAGTCTGACAGGCAGACAGGGCAGGTATGTCAGGAAGGTTGCAGAGCGCCTGTTGTCGGATGGCATCGTTCACTTCGTGGCGAGTGACTCACACGATACGAGTGTCCGTCCATTCATTCTGAGCAAAGCCAGGCAGGCGGTCGAGAAGCTGGTAGGCTCCGAAGAGACAGACCGCATCTTCTCAATCAA
Source organism: Candidatus Latescibacterota bacterium (assembly GCA_012961925.1). GTDB lineage: Bacteria > Latescibacterota > MVCY01 > MVCY01 > DTYK01 > DTYK01. The sequence goes on along the minus strand of DTYK01000318.1, from coordinate 4,795 downwards.
CCCGCGCAAGGCCATAAACGGGAAGACCATCGAAGTCTGACGGGTTCATATGACGCTAAACGATATTCATAATCGGCGAAGTCTTCGGCCTCAAACCGACGAAGCTTTGCTTCAAAACAGTTCTTATACTTATAAATTCTAAGGTCATGCCTTATGAAGACGATTAGACCGATCGTAGGAAGTTGAGAGAGGAGCCATAAGGTCTGGGGTTCTCCGGCGCCTCGGGGAGGGATGAAGGATGTTGAAAATACGCAGAAAAAAAGCCAAAGAAGAGGAACAAAAAGAGAAGCAGATAGTGGTTGAGGGGCAGGAGAACGAGCTTGTGGAGAGTATCTCCCTGCTTGCTCGGGAGGATAAAGGTTCTGTAAAAAAGATCATCACCGAGGTTGATACCACTGTGAAGGAGGCCACAAAGGAGTCGCTGAAGAGCCTTAAACTCCTTGAGGAAGGGCGGTGTCCGGAGTGCGGGAGGAAGACCAAGCAGTTCCTGTTTACTTCGGTTTGCCCTTACTGTGGTTGGTCTTCGTTCATATCACCCCAGCAGAGGAAGAGGATAATCGTCCATCTAAAGGACGGTTTTTCTATCGAATGCGATAGTACCTTCGACACCAAGAAGGGTGATATACTCTGCATCACCAATGATGTCGTCCGACAGAAGGTCCCAAGGGAGAACGTGAATTACACGGAATTTGCCTGGACCGAGGAGGAGATAAGAGAGAGGAAGACGCAGAGGGAGAGGGAGGCGACAGGCATCTGCGACTGGTGTGGAGCCGCCCTGCCAAAGGCACAGATGGATGTGGTCTATGCTGCCTTCGGCGCTTCTCAGGAACGCTACCTCTTCTGCTCATCCAGATGTAAGCTTGCCTTTCAGGGGCAGTATCCTGTAAGAATACACCGCAACTGCTACCAACGTCTCTGTGAAGAATGTGATGAGTGCATCAAAAAATATGACGCCTCAGATGAAAGGATCATCCGGATTGAAGAGCTGGCAAAAGAGGAGAGCTAAGCGGCCTCTTTCACTTCCATCTGTTGCTTGAAGATCCTGCGATAGAACCCATCACGAGCTACGAGCTCCTGATGGGTTCCTTTTTCGACTAACCTGCCCTTGTCCAGCACCAGGATGATATCTGCGCTCATCGCTGTCCTGATGCGATGGGTGATTATGAAAGAGGTTCTGTTTTTCATTATCTTCCTCAGGGTTTCCCAGATCCGCGCTTCTGTCTGGCCGTCGAGCGCCGATGTGCTATCATCGAGGATGAGGATGCTTGGATCGGTCAACAGCGCCATCGCCATTGCCAGCCTCTGTTTCTGTCCGCCTGAGAGGCTCACACCTGCCTCCCCTATCTGGGTCTCGTACTTCTCCGGTAGGGAGTAGATGAAGTCATGTATCTCGGAGGCCTTCGCAGCGTTTATTACCTCCTGGGGTGTTGCGTCGAACCTTCCGTACATAATGTTCTGGGCTATCGTCCCTGAGAAAAGGATTGCCTCCTGGGGGACCATCCCTATATGTCTGCGCAGTGAGGATAGTTTGATATCGGCAATATCATGGCCATCAAGGAGTATATATCCCTCGGTTGGTTCGTAAAGCCGCAGCAGCAGGTTAACCAGGGAGCTTTTGCCTGATCCGCTTGGGCCCACAAGGCTGACAACCGAACCGGCAGGGATGTCGAAGCTCACCTCCCTCAGCGCATATCCATCGGACCCTTCATATTTGAGGGAGACGTTATGGAAAGAGACAGCCCCTTTCATCTCCTTAAGTTCGATAGCGTTCTCTGCGTCCTTGATCTTAACCTCTTCGTCAAGTATTGCGAAGATCCTGGCGAGGACAGTGAGAACCCGCTGGATGACGACGTTCACGTTGGTAAGGGCAATCAGCGGCGAGAAGAGCACCCCGACGCTTGCGTAAAAGTAGAGCAGTGAACCAAGCGACATATCCCCATTCCTGACCATCAGGGCACCGTACCATAGGACCACTGCGGTCCCAATCCCGCTTATCAAAATTGCAAGGGCCCCCAGGGTATTATTTAATAACGAGTTCTTTATGACCAGTCTGATAAACTCGGAAGACTTTCTGAAGAACTGTCTCACCTCAAATCTCTCCTGGGCGAAGGACTTTATCACCCTTACGCCGGTGATCTTTTCTCCAAGCAGACCATATATCTCAGCGTTCTTCTCTCTGATCGCAAGGTTAAGCTTACGTATCCTTTTGATGAAATATTGATAGCTGATACCATAGAAAGGCAGGAAGGAAAAGGCAACCAGTGCAAGCTTCCAGTCGAGCCTCAGTAGGATGAACACACCTACGGCCAGAAGGGCGATGTTGGAGAAGATGTTGATGAACGTATTCGTGACGTTGTTTTGGATGACGTTAACATCGTCAATCACCCGGGCCACTAATTTTCCAGTCTTCCTTTGATCAAAAAAGGCCATATGAAGGTTCTGAAGTTTCTCGTGTAACTGCCGTCGCATTTTATAGACTATCCGTTGTCCAACGTAAGCGATGTTATATGAATAGAGCCAGGTGAGACCTATACTGGCCAGGTGTACGCCGATATAGGCGAGGAAGACCAGCAGCAATAGATGAATCTGTTCTCTTTGCGTAGTTTGGTCTGGTCTCTCAGGCGCATGTGCGCTGGATGACGGCGATGTGGTTGACAGATCGGTTACTCCGTCCGTATGCTGCACCGCCGTTGCAGATTGGTGCACACCGGTGGTCCTCTCTCCACCTAACCTGAGGACGTCATCCACCATGACCTTACCAAGGTAACCGAACATATAGGGCGCCATGGCACTGGCTGAAGCAGCCAGGACCACAAGGGTCATCCTCAACCAGTAGGGTCTGAGATATTCCTTCACAAGGCGTACGATGTCTCTGCTTATGAACATTGAGAAATCTCTCCTCTTCTTACGCAATAAAGTTCCCCTCTTCTTTTTCTTTGGCTCACTCCAGGAGTTGACCCTTTAGAGAGTTTCATCCCCGGATCTACAGGCTCAGTGACTCATCTTACCCAGGATGAAATGCTGAAGCATAAACTCCGACCAAGTCCGCACTGAAGGTGCTCTAAGTTCATGGATTTATCTTACCACCGGCCTATGCTGCCTGGAGGGCCAAAAATTGTTGTTTATAAAGTTGGCGGTATAGACCGTCCCTGTTTTTCATCAGCTCCATGTGAGTTCCCTTCTCAATTATCTTCCCCCTATCCATTACGATGATCAGAGCTGCATTGACTATGGTTGATAACCGGTGGGCAATTACAAAAGAAGTTCGCCCGGCCAGTACTTTATCCAGGGCCTTCTGAATGAGAGCCTCCGATTGGGGGTCCAGTGAAGATGTGGCCTCGTCCAGGATCAGGATACCGGGGTCGGTAAGGATCGCCCTTGCAATGGCGATGCGCTGTTTCTGTCCCACCGAGAGCTGGGTGCCGCCTTCTCCTACAATCGTATCGTAGCCATGGGGTAGGTCAACGATAAAATCATGGATCTCTGCTATCTTAGCGGCCTCTATGACCTCCTGATCACTGGTCCTCCTCTTTCCGTATCTGATGTTCTCCTTTATAGAGCTGTTGAACAGGATGGTATCCTGAAGTACCACACCGATCTGGCTCCGAAGGGATTTCAAGGTCACCTTGGCTATGTCGTGCCCGTCTATGAGAATTCTGCCGGATTTCAGATCGTAGAGACGAAGCAGCAGATTGCCGATGGTGGTCTTGCCGCATCCGGTATGTCCCACGAAGGCCACGGTCGTGCCTGGTTGAACCTCAAAATCTATCCCCTTCAGGACGGGCTCACCTGGCACATATTCGAAGCTCACATCCTCAAACTTCACATGTCCCTTGATGGGAGGAAGTGGTTTTGCCCCTTGGACCTCCTTCACCTCTGGCTCGGCGTCGAGCACCTCGAAGATCCTGTCGGCGGAGACCAGGGTCTGCTGGATCAAGTTGGAGATCTCCGTGAACCTCAGGGCAGGGGTGAGCAACCTTAAGGCATAAGACATGAAGGCCGTTACTGCACCGTAGGTCATTTCTCCCCTGATCACGAAGTAACATCCTACACAGAAGATGATGCTTGATCCGACCCCGTTGATGATCCTTGATGCAGTAGAGAAGGAGGTGCTGAATATCATACCCCTCATCGCATAGTTCAGGCTCTGTCTTGTATCGTTCAGGAACCGGTCGGTTTCAGCCTCCTCTTTCACATAGGATTTCACCAATCTGGTTCCCTTGATGCGCTCATGAAGGGTATTGGTGATCTGGTCCATTGTGAAACGATAGGATATATTTGTATCCCGTATCTTCCTTATAAAGAAGCGATAATTGAGCACATAAAGCGGCAAAAGGCACAGAAGCAGGATTGACAGTTTCCAGCTTAGCAGGAAGATGATCACCAGGGCAAAGAGAAAAGAGATGGAATCGGTGACCATGGTTATCGTGTTCTGGGTTACCATGTTCTGGATCATTGTAGCATCGCTCATTATCCTTGACATGATCTTCCCCGTCTTCATCCTGTCGTAGAACCGGAGGGAGAGACGTTGCAGATGTCTATACATCGCAAGACGGATATCGAAGGCGAGCCGCTGACCTATATAAGCGATCGTGTAGTTATTCAAAAAGGAGACAGCGCCGGAGACCACAGGTACAGCGACCAGCACCAGGATCAGGCCGTTGAGGAGATCCCATCTTGAGGCGCCCACCACCTCATCGATGAACCATTTGATTACCAGAGGCGGAACCAAGCCCATCAGGGTGAGTGTCGCTGTGAGGAGGATCGCCCGGAATATCTTTTTTCGGTAAGGTCT
>DTYK01000317.1 GCA_012961925.1 Candidatus Latescibacterota bacterium | reverse complement strand
TCATTGAACCAGCAGCATCCTGCTTGTCCGGACAAAATGCCCCGATGTTAACTTGCAGAGATACACCCCGCTTGCAACCCTGCGACCGAGTTCATCCCTCCCATCCCAGGTCGCGGAGTAGAACCCAGCCCCCTGAGGCCCATCCACTAAGGTCTTAACCCTCTGTCCCAGGGAGTTGAAGATAACCAGCTTTGTGGGGAGGGCCTCCCGGGAGGCAATGGCATACCGGATGGTGATCTGGGGGTTGAAAGGGTTGGGATAGTTCTGGAAGAGCTCAGAGGATGCCGGAAGGTTAGCCGCTGCCTTCACCTTCACCATCACCTCAAACTCCCAGCGGCCGCCCTCTGAGTCGGTCAGGACCAGAGGGAGCACCGGGGAGGCGCCTTCAACGGGGTCGTTCATACCCTGGAGGGGACCTTTCACCTGGATGCCCAAGGCCAACTTGTGCAAGCTGCTCCGACCCTGCGGCAGGTCAATCGTCCCAGGGGTCTCCACCACTTCTAACCACCTCGGCAGAGTCTCCCGGTTTACACTAATACGTAATGCCTTAAGCTGCCTTCCGGAGTTGTTGACCACAGAGACTAAGACCTCGTTGAAACCAGGATCAAGCTCCACCACCGGGGGAGAGGCCGCCGGGAGACCAGTAGCCAACAGAGCCGAAAAACACATCACAGCAACAAGACAAGACCTTCTCATGCCTCCTTTACCTCCTGCATGAAGAAAGGGCAAGGTCGCTCCACCTGCCTTGCTGCGCTTTATCTCTTCTATGAAAACAAAAATCTGGCACAAAGGCTCAGTACTGCCTGTAGACCTTCAGTGCCAGATTTAGGATGGGGAACTTCGGTTCCCGTTGCGCAGATACGAGAAGCGGACTCTGTAGTGGAGGGTACCGTCTTACCCCGGGTCGGCCTACAATATCCGCAGTACCTTATTATGCCACCCATTCATAATCACTTGTTTATAAAAAAATATATATGTGCTTCTTGTCAAGAGAAAAATTTTCCCGGAGATGTTTTTTCGGCCCACAAAATATCAAAATTTTCAACCAGGGTGGTCGGGCAAATGGCCTCAGCAGGAGAACCCCTCACCTGCTGGACCGATTTTTTCAGCAACCCCTCTTCCAGTCCAATTCCCTATCCCGCTGCTACTGCTGGTAATTTCCCCTTGCAAATCCCCGCTCAATTTGGTATTTTGATAACCATCTATCAGGTCAACAGTGGTGGTTTCGATCCTTGGGCTCCTGGTTAGATTTAACTGGAGCGCAGCTGCCTTCCCGGAAAGATGAGAAGATCTGAAATATCGCAAGCGACCTCCGAAAAAGGCAACGGCCCTCTGGGCCTATTCCACCCGGCCGTTCGGGGCTGGTTTGCCCGGACCTTCAAGGCCCCGACTCCACCCCAACTGTTGGGGTGGCCTCATATAGCCGCCGGAGAAAACACACTGATCCTGGCGCCCACCGGATCCGGAAAGACTCTGGCCGCCTTCCTGGCCTGCATCAACCACCTTCTGGAGGAACTGCTCGCCGGCAGCACAACCGAAGGCGTCCAAGTCCTTTATATTTCACCCCTCAAGGCCCTAAACTACGACATCGAGCGCAACCTTCAGGCTCCTTTAACCGGCATAATGGAGGTGGCCGACCAGCTTGGCCTGGTGCTGCCCGAGATCCGGGTTGCCGTGCGTACCGGGGATACGACGCAACACGAGCGCCAGCACATGATCCGGAGGCCACCCCATATCCTCATCACCACCCCGGAATCCCTCCACCTCATCCTCACCTCCCACAGGGCCAGGGAGATACTCCGACCAGTACAGTACCTCATAGTCGACGAAATCCACGCCATCTCAGACAACAAACGGGGGACTTTTCTGGCCCTCCTGTTGGAACGCCTGGAGAGGCTCGCCGGGCGGTCCTTTCTCCGCATTGGTCTTTCTGCAACACAGAAGCCCCTTGATGAGGTAGGACGATTCCTGGGTGGTTATGAACGGATCTGCAGAGGTAATGGGATTGAGTTTGTCCCTCGCCGGGTGGCAATAGTTGATGCCGGTATGCGTAAGGAACTGGATCTGAAGGTACTCTGTCCGGTCCAAGACCTCCGTGACCTGCCGGAGGACTCCATCTGGCCTGCTATTTATCGCAAACTCCTGGAGCTGATCAGGAACCATCGTTCGACCCTGATCTTTGCCAACAACCGCCGGGCTGTGGAGCGCATAACCTCCGAGATCAATAACCTGGCCGGATATGAACTGGTAAGAGCCCATCATGGCAGTGTCTCCAAACAGATGCGCCGAGGGATAGAAAGGGAGCTCAAGGAGGGCAAACTACCAGCACTTGTGGCGACGGCCTCCCTGGAGTTGGGGATAGACATGGGTGCGATCGACCTGGTCTGCCAGGTGGAGTCGCCAAAGTCGGTGGCCACGGGGCTTCAGCGGGTGGGCCGGGCAGGACACCTTTATAAGGCTGCCAGTAAAGGGCGCCTGCTGCCCAAGACGCGCTCCGATCTCTTAGAGACGGTCGTGATATCCGACGCGATGCGCCATGCCAGGGTTTCCTCTCTGAAGATCCCCCGCAACTGCCTTGATGTGCTGGCTCAGCAGATCGTTGCCATAGTAGCGATGGAACCATGGGACGTCGACGAACTCTACGATCAGGTGCGCCAGGCATATCCCTATCGGGATCTGCCTCGCTTGGTGTTCAATAGCGTTCTGGAGATGCTCTCCGGCCGCTATCCATCCGAGGCGTTCCGTGACCTGAGACCCCGTATCTCATGGGATCGGATGAACAACCGGCTGCATCCCATGCCTGGCAGTCAACGCCTGACGGTTGTAAACGGAGGTGCCATTCCTGATACCGGGCAGTTCGGGGTATACCTGGAGGATGGCTCGACCAGGGTTGGTGAACTGGACGAGGAGTTCGTGTATGAGACCCGTATCGGCGACCTGTTTATCCTTGGCACCAACACCTGGAGGGTGACCGACATCGGCCCTGATAGGGTGATCGTGGCCCCTGCTTCCCCAGGTCCGGCCCGGATGCCTTTCTGGCGGGGGGAATACTTCTCCCGTGACCATGAGCTGGGCAGGCATCTTGGTGCCTTCTGCCGCCAGCTCCGGGAACGTCTGAACGATCCTACCTGTCAGGCCTGGCTCAGGCGCCGGTATGACATCGATCCAAATGCCGCCTTCAATCTTTGCCAGTATCTCCGGGACCAGGAGGAGAGGGGCGAGACCATTCCCGATGACCGGACGGTGCTGATCGAGGGCTTCCGTGATGAAATCGGTGATCTGCGCCTTGCCCTCCTCTCTCCATTTGGCGGCCGTGTGCACCTGGCCTGGAGGCTGGCAATCCTGGCCCAGTTCCGCCGCCAATGGCAGATCCAGCCCGAATCGATGCATTCCGATACAGGGATCCTCTTCCGCCTCACCTTCGAGGATATAGGACGCGCTGTGCAGGCCATCCGGGACGTCAGCCCCGATAACCTTGAAGAGTTAGTGATCGAAGAGCTGGCCGGCTCTCCCCTGTTCGGCCTGAGGTTTCGCCAGAATGCGGCCAGGGCCCTGCTGCTGCCCAGAGGAAAACCGGGCAGGCGCACACCTTTGTGGCTGCAGCGCCTGAAGGCCCGTGACCTCCTTGAGATCGCAAGACAATACGAATCCTTCCCTATCGTGGTGGAGACCTATCGTGAGTGTATGCAGGACTTTCTCGAGATCGAAGGCTTGAAGGAACTTCTGGGGCGCATCGAGGCCGGCGAGGTTAAGGTCATAGTTCGGGAGCGACAAAGGCCGTCCCCCTTCGCCTCGTCGCTGATGTTTGATTTTACCGCTACCTACCTGTACGAGTGGGACCAACCGAAGGCAGGGGCACGGATTGCTCCGGCAGTAGATCAAGGTCTACTTAAAGAGCTATTGCAACCGGCAGAAATTGCTCAACTTGTGGACGATGGCGCCGTGAAGGAGGTGGAGGGACGGTTGCAGGGGGAGAGGGAGGGATACAGGGCCCGTACAGATGCTGAACTGTTGGAGCTCCTGCGCCGGATAGGAGATCTGACCCGAGAAGAGATAGAAGAGCGGCTGGTCGGAGATGCCCCGGAGACGTTAAACCGATTAAGCACTGAACACCGCCTCCTTCAGATCTTCATTCCCGATGTGGAGGAACCATGGCGTTGGATTGACGCTGAAGAATACCCCTTGTACCGTGATGCCTTCTCCGATCCCTCTGCCGGGACCGATTCCTTCGAGGGCTATCAGACGGTTTCCATCGGCACAGGGGATAAGAAGACCTCCTGCCCTGTCAGGGATCTCCTGCCGGGAGCGCTGCTCGGGGTAAAGACGGATCGTGACCAGGCACAGAGGATAATCCTTGAACGCTTCCTCAGGAGTCATGCCATGACGACCGTGGCGGATATCAGAAAGCGCTATCCTTTCGATGAGGGGTTTATACGGGGTGTTCTGCAAGAACTGGAGGCGGACGGTGCCGTAATGCAGATACGGGGTGTGATGGATGAAGGGCCTACACGCTGGGCCTTCAGGGAAACGATTGAAAGGATCCGCCGCCTCACCATGGC
>DTYK01000316.1 GCA_012961925.1 Candidatus Latescibacterota bacterium | reverse complement strand
TTCTGAATACGAGTCCCTTTCCGAGCAGCCCTCCAAGACGGTTCCGAAGTTGAAGGCCATGGGCTGGCGTCTGGCCGAGCTGAGGGCCCAGGTGGAGGACCTGGAGGACAAGTACAGAAGGCTCTGGCTGCGTGAGTGCCGTCCCTACTGGCTGGAGGTTAACCTAGTCAAGTACGACGAGCTGATCAAGCTCTTGGAGAAACGGGCCAGGCGGCTCCTGCGCATGGCAGAGGAGTGTTTCGAGGGAGAGTCCCTTCCTACCCTCGAGGATCTGATAAGACGATAGGGTGGAGAGTTCTACCCCCGGGAGTTTTAGGGAGGTATCATGAGGAGGAGAACTTGGTTGGACGAGACCATAATGGCCGACTTCTGGCCCGTGGGCATCGATTGGGAAAACGAGGCTGTAAGCGTGGACGATATCATGCGGCTTTACAAAGAGCTGGGTTTTGATTCGGTCCGGCTGGACATCTTCGATTACACCGCCACGGCCTGGTATCCCAGCAGGGTCTGGGACCAAGATCGCCCTTTAGGAGAAAGGGACCTCTATCGGGAGGCACTGGATGCCTGTCGTAGAAACGGCCTCAAGGGGATTGTCTACATCCACGTGGGCTGTGCAAACAAGTTCCGTGACGCCCATCCGGACTGGGCTGAGGTTGACCAGCAGGGTCGATTCATGGACACCGGCTGGGGTGGACTCTACGGTGAGCCTGCCTGGCATATGTGCATCAACCGGGGCTATGGTGATTTCGTGATGAAACTCATCGATGAGGTGATGAGTTATCGGCCTGACGGCTTTTACGTAGATGGACCTACCTACTACGAACAGTGCTACTGTCCCAATTGCCGTCAGAGTTTCAAAGAAAGAACTGGCTTTGAGCTTCCCAAGCGCTGGCCCCCAACCGACGAGGACATGGACGATCCCAGGTACAGGGCGTTGATCAAATGGCGTTACGATATTGTGGAGGAGTTTTTTGCCCGGATGGCAGAGCGGGTGAAGTCCCACGGGGAAGTGCCGATAGTCTTCAACAGCTTCAGCTACCCCAGTTCACTCAGACGATACTGTTCTCTGCTTCCCGACCGCATTGCCAAATATGCTGATGGTGCCCTCAACGAAGGCGGGATCGTCACGGCGGGACGGCCAGTATTAGAGCTCGCCGAGCGGGTGAAGTTCACTTACGCCACCGGAATGACGCCCATCAGCTATGTGGAAAACTGTGTCTACGGCTGGGGGACCCCCTCCAGTCCGGCTCCCGAGTTGCGGGTGAAGATGGCCGAGGTGCTCGCCTCCGGTGGCAGACCCATTGTGTGGCCATCGCTCAATCTTGCCTATGACTATGCCGGTATCGAAGAGGCCCAGGATATTTTCTCTCTGTTCAATGAAAATAAAGATTGGTTCTTAGACTGTGAGCCTGCCAAGCATGTAGGGCTGGTTTTCTCCCGCCAGACCGACGAATTCTACGGCAAGGACCACAGGAACACCTGGACCTCCAAGATGTGGGAGCGCTACGAGCGGGGCTACCAGGGAATGTTCAGGGCCTTGGTAGAAGCCCAAGTTCCCTTTCGGGTCGTCCTGGATGAACAGTTGACTCAAAAAGACCTCCAGGATTACAAGATCCTGATCCTCTCCAATGTAGCCGCTCTGAGCCAGGAGCAGATGCAGGCCATAAGGGATTTCGTAGAAAGAGGCGGTTTGCTGGTGGCTACCTACGAGACCTCCCTTTTCACCGAGGAGGGAGAGAAGAGAGAGGACTTCGGCCTGGCAGATCTTTTTGGTGCCGGTTACCTCTCCAGCATTTATAAGACCAACACCGGATTTCATATTCAGAAATCAGAGACGTTAGTGAAAGACTTCCCGTTGAAAAGTCTGGATCCACAGCAGAGAATATTCTTTCCAGTAAATCGACATACGGTAATCCGTGCCGAAAAGGGCATTGGAAAACTACACCGCAGGACCAGCGCACAGCGGGGCTTGCGGATTGGCCCGGAGCTCGACTCGCCCGCATTAACCATTTCCAAATACGGAAAAGGAACGGCTGTCTATCTGGCCTCTGATTTCGGAGAGATGTACTATGAGAGGGGTTTTGAGGGTCTCCGTCAACTGTTAAAAAGGCTGCTGGCTCTAAGGGGGCTGCTGCCCGTAAGGGTTGCTTCTTCCCGTTGCGTGGAGGTGAACCATCTGGTCTCCAAGGATGGCAGGAGAGTGATGGTAGCTTTGGTGAACCACGCCTACGCCCGTATGCGGATGACTGATCCGATCAATGAAGTGGCGCCATTGTCAGGTGTTAAAGTGGGGGTTGACTGTTTACCACCCAGAAGTGTCAGGTTAAACGACACTTCCATCGAATATGAGAAGACTAAAACCGGAGTCGTTATTACCATTCCCCGGTTGGAAGAGTATGCCTTTTTGTTCATTGACTCTCGCTAAGGGGAAAGCGTCAGAGCGAATAGGATGAGGGTAAATTACAGTAAACCTCAAACAGGAGGGCGAGGCTATGAAAGTATGTCGTTCCATATCTCTGCTCCAATAAATCCCAGTAACTTTGGAGAAGCTAAGGCTGCCCGCTTGAAGCGAAGTTGATGTCCTCACAGTGCCAGGAGACCACTTTCAATCCTTAGAGCACGTGAGGCTTCCTTAAGGAGAAGGAGCTTATCAGCCAAATGGAACAGATCTTCGCGGCTCTCGAGAGGCGTCCGGAGTGGAAGGTCAATCTGGAGATCGAAGCTTATGCCCTGGAGGAGCTGGCCTCCCGAAAGCCCGAAGTGATCGCCCGCTGTCGGAGATATCTCAATGAAGGCCGTATGGAGATCGTCAACGGTTCTTATGCCCAGCCCTATCCCTCAGTCATCGGCGGGGAAAGTACGATTTGTCAGCTTCTGATAGGAAAAGAGATCATCAGAGAGGTTTCCCCGGGATATGAAGTAGTGACCTACGCTGTACAGGAACCCTGTTGGGGAAGCCAGCTTCCCCAGATCCTCACCGAGTTGGGGTACAAGTACTGCGTGTTGAGAAATCACTTCACCTATTTCGG
>DTYK01000315.1 GCA_012961925.1 Candidatus Latescibacterota bacterium | reverse complement strand
AATTGAATAATCTTTTCCATCAAAAGACTTTTGTAATAATTTGGATTTGGGTACGAACGCCACCAAAGACTTGGTATTGGCCTTCCAGAATATGGAATGATTAGAATCTCTTTTGGATGGTAGCTCATTGCCACCTCCACATGCATCAGGCCCATGGGGCCAGCACCGATGATAAGGGTTGTCCCTTCCCTCTTTGGCCCGAGTTGGGCCTGACGGCGAGTGGCACCTCTATCCCATACGACGTGTACGATCCTCTCCTGCGCTGCGATGACGCAGGAGAGGGGTTCTGCAAGCGCCGCCCCTGCATACGGGATCTTCTCATCAGGGAGGGGGAGCAGGCATCCGGTGTCCAGGACCTCCTCGGTGATCAGGACGTACTCGGAAAAGAGGCCGGAAAGCGTATAGCCGATGGCCACCTTGTTTATGCCGCGCGCCTGGTTTACGTACCTCTCCCTGTAGTGATAGGGACCGCTCGGTATCGCCGGCTGCACGGCAAATCGGTCGCCGACGTGATACTTCCCTTTGAGGTTCTCTCCAACCTTCATCAAAGTAACCGAGCCCTCATGCCCTATGATGACGGGGTAAAGCGATACATCCCATCCGTACATCAGAGAGTGGCGAGACCCCTGATCGATCACCTTATTGTCGGATGCGCAGGCAGAGACAGCGTCGACCCTCGCCAGGAGCTGATTTGGACCACATTGGGGCACCCTTACCTCCTGGAGCCTCAGATTATCCATGCCGACGCCGGAGAGGACCAGCGCCTGCATAGTCTGGGGTACAGGATAATCATCCCCAATGGCCGCATATCTCTCAAGTTTCTTGCTCATCCCCTGGCCTCTGTCTGTATGTTCCCCATAGCCGCCACCAGGCTTTTTACGAACTCGCCCACCCTGGGGACAAGTTCAGGAGTTCCTTCGTATTTCCGGATGACCTTGATGATAGCGCTTCCTACAATAACTCCATCCGCCCATCTGGCGACCTCCGCGGCCTGATCAGGGGTAGATATGCCGAAGCCGACCCCGAGTGGCTTATTGGTATGTCTGCGAACCCTGGCCACGAGCTCTCTCACCTGACCAGACAGTTTCTCCCTTGCGCCGGTCACCCCTGTTACCGAGACGCAGTAGATGAACCCTGTGGATGCCTCTGCTACCAGTCTTATCCTCTCGGCAGTACTCGTGGGGGCAAGGAGAAAGATGGTATCGATACCGATACGTTCTGCGGTCCTCCTTAATTCCTCCCCCTCTTCCGGAGGCAGATCCGGCACAATGATCCCATCAACCCCTGCATCCACGGCCTGCTGGAGGAAATTGCTTATCCCGACCCTAAAAATGGGGTTATAATACGTCATCAGAGCGATAGGGACATCCGAAGCCCTTCTTATCTCCTCCACCGTTGAGAGGATCTTCTCAAGAGTCGTCCCCGCCCTTAATGCCTTCTGAGATGCCTCCTGGATTGTGGGACCGTCGGCAAGGGGGTCGGAAAAGGGGATGCCGAGCTCTATGATCTTCGCCCCGGCCATCTCCATTTCAAAGACAAGCTCTCTGGTAAGCCTGAGATCAGGGTCTCCGGCTGTGATGTAGGGGATAAAGGCACGCCTGTTCTCAGAGCGTAGCCGCTGGAATGCATCGGAGATTCTACTCATAGCTTCACCTTAAGGTGTTCAGCAACGATGTTCACATCCTTGTCGCCCCTGCCGGAGAGGTTGATGAGCACTATGTCTTTATCAGAGAGTTGGGGGGCCATCTTTTTCACGTAAGCGATAGCGTGAGCCGACTCTAAGGCAGGGATGATCCCCTCCGTCTCCGAGAGCAGCATAAAGGCCTCCAGGGCCTCCTGGTCGGTGACCGACACATATCTTGCCCGCCCACTGTCTCTGTACCAGCTGTGCTCCGGCCCGACCCCGGGATAGTCCAGGCCGGGGGCTACCGAATGGGCGGTGAGCACCTGCCCATCGTCATCCTGAAGCAGATAGGTGAAGGTTCCATGAAGTATACCTGGTGTGCCGATAATCAAGGGGGCCGCACTGAGACCGCTCTCCAGTCCCTGACCTGCAGCCTCCACTCCGATCAGCACTGTCTGGTCATCGTAGAAGGGGTAGAAGATACCCATGGCATTGCTACCGCCGCCGACGCAAGCCACAATGTAGTCGGGAATTCTGCCTTCCGCTTCCATTATCTGCCTTCTGGCTTCCCTCCCTATCACCGACTGGAAGTCCCTCACCATCATCGGATAGGGATGCATACCTACCACCGAGCCAAGTAGATAAAAGGTGTTGGCTACATTGGTCACCCAGTCCCTTATGGCCTCGTTTATTGCGTCCTTCAGGGTCTGGCTCCCGGAGCTGACGGGAACGACCTTGGCTCCGAGAAGTCGCATACGGAATACGTTCAGAGACTGCCGCCTGATGTCTTCCTGCCCCATATATATGGTGCATTCCAGTCCAAACCTCGCTGTTGCCGCTGCAGTGGCGACACCATGTTGACCAGCACCCGTCTCGGCTATGATCCTCTTCTTACCCATCCTTCTGGCAAGAAGAGTCTGGCCTACGGTGTTGTTAATCTTATGAGCCCCTGTATGAAGCAGGTCTTCCCTTTTTAGATAGATCTTCGGTCCTCTAAGGGCTTTGGTCAACTTTTCGGCAAAGTAGAGGGGGGTTGGCCTTCCGGCGTAGTTCTGAAGGTAGTAGGCCAACTCCTGTTGAAAATCATCGGAGCTTTTGGCCTCAAGGTAGGCCCCTTCAAGTTCGCTGAGGGCAGGCATAAGGGTCTCGGGTACAAACCTTCCCCCATAGCGACCGAAGTAGCCACGCTCATCCGGCATTTTCGTCGGGTCTTTCAATTCTCTCCAACTCCTTGTTTAGCTGCAACAAAGCATCATCCATCAGTTTCTTGGATTTTTCGCTCTTGGGGTCAGAGCGCCTGAACTTCTCGGTGATTTCTGTTGCGTACAAGCCCTCCAGAACCATCTCAAGATACCATCGATTGGGAACTGATCTCAGGCCTTCGAGGCACAATGCCATGAGATATCTGTTTTGTCCCTTGTTAAGCCAATCTATAACTTTTAAGACAGCTTCATTGCGGTCAGGAATCATCCGCTCTGTATCACAGGGGAGGGTATTTCCTGAGTAGTGAAATATACCCAGCAGAGCGAAGCCACCGCTGGGTGCATTTCTCCAGCATATGGGATCGTTGAGGACGCTGGCTAATGCTGTTTTTATATGATCCACGGCAAGAAGAGAAATCTCTGGATTGTCGGAGATCTGATATACATTCCAGAAAAACCTGGTCAGGTCGTAGCTATTGGTCCTCTCCAGTTGAGCCACAAGGTCGATCTCCATTAGGATCTCTGTGCAGATCTTTGCCTTTTGGGGACTAACCAGGAATAGGTTCCAGAGAAAATGGCCGAGGGCTTTGATCCCGCATTTTGCCATCCTTTCCCTTAACGCCGTCGGGTCGATTCTTTTGACAAAACGCTTCGCAAAACCCCTATCGATCTTATTGATATGGAAAAGGAACCTCTGTAACGAGTCGAGGGAGATGCCTGATAGATTCTGTTCCGCTGTTCTTTCAAGGGCCCTGTAAAGGATCGGAAGCATACGTGACCCTAAGAGCTTCATAGAGTAGATAAGGGGGATAAGTTGGGGCAGGGAGGAGTTGTCCACGATCTGTCCTATCCCTTTAGAACCCAGCCTGTTAAGAAGGGTAACCGCGAACCTTCGGTCAGGCCCCCGTACTATAGTCTCCAGATGCGAGGCATCAGCACCTGTACGTTTAAAAAGTTCTTCTATATCCTTGGGCGGGATATGAAACAACAATTTGTTTTTCTTTGGTCCCATGTTATTTCATCTGGAAGCCTAAGACTCTGCAGAGCCTTTCAAAATCCACGTTCTTCATGAACAACTCTCTGCCCCTTTGTATCTTCTTCTCGCCCTTTATCTTCGGCTTACCAAGCAGGCTTTCGATCCTCTGAACTATTGAAAGCGTATCTTCGGAGACAAGGATCATCGGCACACCTACTTCCTGTGCCTTGGCGAGTATAACGGCGGTCGGGTAGAGGTTACCGGAGAGTATGACGCATTTGGTCGGCGTCTCCAGCGCAGCCAGTTGTATATCCGGGCGATCCCCACCTGTGATTACGGCCTTGTTGGCTGCCTTCCGGAAGTAACGGAGGGCGCTTTCTACGTTCATCGCCCCAATCATAAAGCGTTCGCAGAGTTCATCAAGCCTATCCTCGCAGCAGAGGACCTGTCCTCCCAGGTAATCCGCCAGCTCACCCACGCTAACAGAGTTGAGGGTCTCATCGCTGGGAATGGCCCCGAGGACATTCACACCAGTACTTTCGATGTAAGGGAGGACGCTTTTCCTCACATACTCCTCCCTGTCCCGCGGGATACTGTTGATCACTGTGCCTATCAAATGTTCTCTAAACAGCTCCCTGGCGAAAAATATGTTTTCGACGGACAGATCGGAATCGTACCTGATGACAAGCAACACCTTTGCATCCAGCAGCTCAGCGATACGGGGACTCGGAAGGCCCAAGATGAACCCGGTGGCAAATGACCCGGCCCCTCCGACGAGCATTATATCTCTGCCAACGCTCAGGCCATCAAAGGCCTCGCGGACCTTTTTCGCTAAGTCTTTGATTTTGCCTTGGATAATCTGATTGACGAGCTCAGATGTGATGGGCAGGGGACATATCAGATCCAGCGGCCCTTTCAGATCGAGATAGTTATTGATGAAGACGGCATCGTCATCGGTGCATATCCCTGCCACCTTCACAGGGGAAAGGCCGACAGGCTTGATGTAACCAACCCGCTTGCCTTCTTCGAGGAACCTCATGCCCAACAGGAGGCTAAGCAGGCTTTTACCTGAATAAGGTTGAGGGGAGACAATGAACAGGGTGATCATCTCTATCAGCCTCCTATGGTTAGTCTAACGTCTATAGCAATGGCCCCCTGACCTGGTTCCCTGACCTTCAGGGGGTTTATGTCCAGCTCGACAATCTGCGGGAAGTCCATGGCAAGCTGTGAAACCCTTAGTAGGGCTTCGACTATTGAATCTATCTCTGCTGGCCTCTCACCCCTGATGCCGCTCAGAAGGTGATAGGAGCGTATCTCCTGAATCATCTCCTTTGCATCGTATTCGCTCAGGGGAGCCACCCGAAAGGAGATATCCTTGAGGACCTCCACATAGATTCCACCCAGGCCAAAGAGGATCAGAGGACCGAACTGCGGGTCTCGTGTCATCCCTAAGATAACCTCCTTGCCCTCGGTGACCATCTGCTGGACGGAGACGCCCAGAACCTTGGCCTCGGGCATATATCTCTTGGTTCTCATGGTGATAAGGTCGAACGCATCCCTTACCTCTTCGGCGGTTATAATACCGAGCTTTACAGCCCCGATGTCGGATTTGTGCAGTATATCCGGGGATGCTACCTTCATTGCCACAGGCCAGCCGATCTCAGATGCTGCCTCTACTGCCTCCTGGGCGGACGAGGCGAGACGACTCTTAGGAATGGGTATGCCATATGCTGATATCACCTTTCTCGCCTCAAATTCAGCCAGGTTAATCTGACCCTTGGAGGAGGCCTCTTTCAGTATGCGCCTGACTGCTACCCTGTCCACGTGGAAGCTCTTAATCTTCCTATCAGGCAGACCGAGCCACTCGTGGTACCTCGCCATGGCCGCCAGTGCGGAACTTGCCCTTTCTGGAAAAGGATAATTCGGGATCCGGTGTCGTTTAAGGATCTCAATTCCTGGCCTTACAACTGCTTCGCCCATGAAGCAGGTCAGTACAGTCTTCTTTTGGTCTGACGCTATGCCGCCGATACTCTCAGCGGTCTTCTCGACCTCGGTCATTGCCTGGGGTGTCAAAAGTACGATGACGGCCTCTACGTTCGTATCTTTACAGACTGCATCCAAGGCTAACTGGTATCTGTCGGCCTTTGCATCCCCAAGCACATCCACTGGATTATAAAAGTTAGAGGCCTCTGGCAGATTGGCCCGAAGGAAATCCACGGTAGGTCTGTTGAGGGAGGCGAGGGTCAGACCAGCGTGCTCACATGCATCGGTGGCCATTATGCCTGGGCCTCCTGCATTTGTGAGTATGGCTACCCTCCTGCCCTCTGGTAAAGGCTGGAAGGCCAGAGCAGTTCCGAGATCAAAGAGTTCCTCGACCGATCTTGCCCTCAGGACCCCACACTGCCTGAAGGCAGCTTCATACGCCTGATCAGACCCTGCCAGACTACCCGTATGGGAAGAGGCGGCCCTGGCTCCCGCATCCGTACCTCCTGATTTGATGAGTACTATGGGCTTGTTCCTGGAGATCCGGCTTGCCACCCGCATAAAGCGCTGACCGTCCCTTATGCTTTCAAGATAGCCGATTATCACCTTGGTATGAGGATCATCAGCGAGAGCCTCCAGGAAGTCCGTTTCGCAGAGATCCGCCTCGTTGCCCATACTGATAAACTTGGAGAATCCAAGCCCCTCAGCCTTCGACCAGTCCAATATGGCAGTGCACAATGCACCCGACTGGGAGATAAAGGCGATCTCGCCCTTCCGGGGCATGTGAGTGGCAAACGAGGCGTTCAGCCCGGAATGGGTGTCGATTATACCGAGGCAATTGGGACCTATCAACCTCATATTATATTTGTCAGCGATCTCCACCACGTTCTTCTCAAGCCTTGCCCCTTCACCGCCGGTCTCCTTAAACCCTGCGGAGATGATCACACAAGCCTTGATACCTTTTTCCCCACATTCCTGGATCACCCGGGGAACGGATCTGCTCGGCACAACCACCACTGCAAGATCAATCCGACCAGGCACGGCTGAAATGGAAGGATAGCACCTGTGTCCATCGATATGGTCTGTTTTCGGATTCACAGGGAAGACCCTGCCGTTAAAACCACCACCCGTTACATTCTTGAAGACCTCATATCCAACCTTCCCCTTTTCGCGGGAGGCCCCTATAACAGCAATCGTTCGAGGAGAAAAGAATTCTTTCATAATTGGGGACGGGTTCACATTTCTCTCTAAGATTCTAAGTTGTGAGGACTTTTATCTCATTCACCAAGAGAGGCATTATCTGGCCGGCGCTACCTGTAATCAGGTAATCGGAGATGGAGTCGGTCAGGACAGTGCGTTGGGGATTAATCTCTATCACTTTTGATCCCGAGCTCTTCGCCAGTCCAGGTAAACCTGCAGCAGGGTAGACCATTGCGGAGGTGCCTATTACCAGCATCACATCACAGGTCTCCGCCTCCCTCCTGGCTCTGTAAAGGACTGATTCCGATATCAATTCCCCAAAGAAGACCACATCCGGTTTCAATATGCCGCCGCATCGGCATTTAGGAGGTAATTCCTCTAACGAAATCCCGAGTGTTTCAAATCGACGGCCACAACTGAGGCAGAGCAGTCGGCGACCATTACCGTGAAGCTCAATCACATCGGTGTTACCTGCTTCCTGGTGCAGACCGTCGATGTTCTGGGTGATAACGCTGCTCAAAAAACCCATCTTTTCAAGCTCGGCCAGTGCAAGATGGCCTGGGTTTGGTCTCGCCTTCAGAAGGGCTTCTCCTAATTCTTTCAGCATCCTCCAGCACCTGGCTGGATCCCTTTTGAAGGCCTCTATTGTGGCATACTCTTCCGGATCATATCTCTCCCAGAGTCCTCCCTCACCCCTGAATGCGGGAATACCGCTTTCAACCGACATGCCTGCACCTGTGAGGGCAACCGCCTTCTTCGCCTCAGACAATTCTTTAACGGCTCTTTGGATAAGTCTTTGCATCCCTGTGTATGATCCGGCCTCCAGCGATAGGGATCAATCGTATTAACAATCTAATCTTTCCCTTGAAGAGAGTGATGAGCATCGCTCTGAAGATCATTCAGTCCCGCTTTTTCATATACCTGACTTGGCAGAAATGCTCTCTCCATCAACTTAAGGCCGGCAGACATCTGCGCTTGGAATGTAAGATACACCGCTCAAAGGCAACAACAGACTAAAGATACACAGAGAGCCCGGAATAGTCAAGGAAAATCCGTTCGGAGGTTGGGTTCTCCTGCAAATCCTGCCACGTCAGACCGATCTTTCCCTACTATTCATGGCCCGTAGCTGTCCAGTAGAAAAAACCTCTTGTGTAAATCGGTACCTTGATGTATAATATAAGCCTGTATCTTGCTTCCTGATTGCTATTGTTTGGGAAAAATGTGTGAATCAACACTGAATAGTCCATAAGTATCTATTCGTGGATAAATTGACCAGAGAGCAAACCAAACTATAAGGAGAGATTCATATGGAAAAGCCCTACACAATGCACGTCGTTTCCGAAACCCACTGGGATCGGGAGTGGTACAACACCTTTCAGGAATATCGGGTACAGTTGGTGGACCTCTTCGATCACCTGCTCGATTTGATGCATCGCGATCCCGAGTACAAATATTACATGCTTGATGGGCAATTCATCGTGGTCGAAGATTATCTGGAGATCCGGCCGGAGAAGAGAGAGGAGATTGCAAAACTGGTGCAGGACGGAAGGCTGCAAATCGGGCCCTGGTACGTACTACATGATGAGTTCCTGACTTATCCGGAGGGTCACATTCGCAACCTTCTCTTAGGTCTACGATTTTCAAAGGCCCTCGGGCCGCCGATGATGGTGGGTTACATCCCTGATGAATTTGGCCACATCACGCAGATGCCGCAGATCCTGAATGGATTTGGCATTCCTTATGCCTTCTTCTCCCGCGGTGCCGACACCCAGAAACTGCGTATGGAATTCATCTGGCAGGCACCCGACGGCTCGGAGGTCATTGCTGCTAATGTGGGCTACTGCAATGCTGCTAAGCTTCCGACCAATCCAGAGGAGGCGTATAAAAGGATTGAGGAGATCAAAAAGTATT
>DTYK01000314.1 GCA_012961925.1 Candidatus Latescibacterota bacterium | reverse complement strand
TCACAACCAGTCCCTTCCTCTTTCCTCTGTAACTAATGGTCACGTTCTGGTCCCCCTGTCGGACATCGCTCAGCAAAATCCCATTGTATCTCCCATCTCCCCAGATCGCCTTGATCTCCCTTCTGTCTATAAAGAGGGTCAACTGGCCCTCCTCTATGATCTCGCCCTTCGGCCGTCTTATGACGGCAAGATACGAACCACTCCCAACTACCCCTTCGGGGAAAAAGATGCTCTGGAATGCTATCTCTTCTTTAGGAGCTCGTTCGCCCATAGATTCGGCTACCAGGGCATCTCGGGGAAGGGCCACGGCAAGACCTCCTGATTGAGAAAGGGCAAAGGTCACTATATTCACGCCAAATTGAAGTCCTCGCTCCCTGCCCCTGACCTTCGATGAACCCCAGTACCAGCTCAGGTTCAGGTCGCTGAAGAGCACAGCAAGCCTTCCTCTCAGCTCGACACCTTCAAGGTACTCTATGTTCCCTCCCCGTGCGCCGCCCAGCGGAGGACCGTCGTCAAACTGATAGAAACTATGGAACAGAGGATGGGACTCCGGAAGTCGGATGAGCTTTCCCTCTCCACCAAGCGCCTTTCGTAAATATCCCTTCATCTGACGGTCAAAGGGCGTCCCTGAAACGCCCCCTGCGGCTCTCTCCTCACTACCTTCACCAACGTCATCTATTACGAGAAAACCACCTCCCCGGAGATAGTCCCCGAGGCCCTCTATCTCCAGAGGACTTAGCGATATCGGACTATCACCGCCAGACATAAATATAAGGGGGAAACTGGAGAGGCTATGGGAGCTCAGCTTCACTCTCTGGACCGACGCCCTGAGTCTGGTCCGGTCGTTGATATATCGCACAAGATTAGGCACGGCCATAGGATATGATCTCCTCCCTCTAAACATCACCACAGCTATTTTTACATACCCAATAATGTTCCGTGGCTCTTCTTTGTCCGGCACCACAACGGCCTTATACCTGCCGATATCAAGATCTTTGACCCTCAACAGCTCAAGGCTCTCTGCCGGCAGGCGCGGTCCCTTCCCCGGAACTATGAGTTCCTCTATTGGCCCGACCCCACGTGGCCCTGATGGAACCTCTGGCCCCGGACCTCTTTCAGGAAGAGGACCCGTAACCTCACTTTCCGGAAGAGGGCCTACTGTCTTCCGGGAACCCTCCGCTCCGGACTTCGGCTCGACCCTGCCCTCGGATACCATCCCCCCTTCGACATCAACCCTAATTGCCTCAGGTTTACGCCGTACCTTGAAAGAGACCTGCGGAGCGGGAACAACCCTGACAGAATGGTCCCCTTCCTCACCCGCCTTCAAAAAGAGATGAGAGAAGAGGAAGACCCCTCCGTGGATCAGCATCGAGGCTGTCATAGCGATGGCTACCGTACGATGTCGTTTCATCCTATAGCCTTCCTGAACGTATAATGGCTATCACCAGCCATATCCCGAGTATCCCTGCGGTGAGAAAACCGGCGATCCCTACGAGGGGATATCCGAAGAGGTTTGGTCCCTTTCCGGCCAGGACGATAAGAGACGAACCTATGATGAGGGCTCCGATGATCAGACTGAAGGCGATGCGATTGCTGGCCCGATCGGCCTGACCGATCAGTCTCTCCATACCATGATGCCGAAGTTCAAAGGATAGCTGCCCCTTTCTGATATCTCTGACGATCAACTCCAGTTCTCGGGGCAAGGTCTTCATCACCCTATAGACGTCTGTTAGGAGTCCAGAAAATTCCCGGTATAATGCCTTGAAACTTGTCCTCCGGCTGATCATCCTTCTCACATACGGCCTCGCCTCAGCGATAAAATCAAACTCCGGATCAAGGATCCTGGCCAGTTCCTCATAGGTCCCCATAGCCTTCCCAAGCAGCATCAAATTGGAAGGCAGCTTAATCCCGTGCCTCCTGATCACCTCCGAACCCTCATCTAAGGTCTGCCTTATGTTTATCTTGCTGAGCGGCAGACCGTAGTATCTGTCTATCACATCGAGGATGTCAAGTTTCAGAGACCTGATGTCGCCTTTTCCATCGATGATGTCGAGATCTATCATGGATCGGACCAGACTATCCACGTCCTTCCCGACAATGGCTATCATTAGGTAGGAAAAGTGATCCATCAGCTCCCTGTCAAGTCTCCCCATCATACCGAAGTCAACGGGGGCGATGACGTTACCGGGCAGAACGAAGATATTACCGGGATGAGGGTCTGCGTGGAAGAAGCCGTCCTCAAATATCTGCTTGAACAACAGCCTTGCCCCATTTTTGGCGATGGCCTTTCTATCGAATCCTTCTTGATCGAGCCTCTCTATATCGGAGATCTTTACCCCGGCCACATATTCCATCGTCAGCACCCTCGAGGTGGTCAGGTCCCAGAAGACCTCTGGCACAAAGACCGTCGGTTCAGACCCAAAGTTCCGGGCAAAGAGCTCCACATTCCTGGCCTCATTGATGAAATCTAACTCCCTCCTTGTCGTCTTGGCCAGATCATTTGCTATCTCCCTGGGATCATATTGCCTCACCTCCGGCACGTATTTCTCAAGCAACTGAGCAAAATCCATAAGGATGTCCATATCCGTCTCAATTGTGCTCTTTGCATCGGGACGCTGGACCTTGACGACCACCTTCTGCCCATCCTTTGTCGTAGCCAGATGTGCCTGAGCAATGGACGCGGCTGCCATCGGGATTGTGGCGAAGCTTCCAAAACAGTCGTCGATCTTACGGCCCAGTTCCTCTTCCACAACGCCCCTGATCTCCTCAAAGGGAACAGGAGGAACTCGATCCTGGAGCTTTGCAAGTTCAGAGGCCAGCTCCTTAGGAATCAGGAAAGAACGCATACTGAGAACCTGCCCGAGTTTAACAAAGGCAGGACCCAGCTCCTCCAGTGCCATACGAAACCTGACGGCATAGGATCGCTCACCTTTGGGCACGGACTTGGGTCCGGAGATCCTCCTGCCGAAGGAAAGGCGCGTCAAGATTCCGGTGCGATCAAGGATTTCGCTGAATCCGTACTTGACGAACACCGATATGATCTGCCGATACCTCTTTAAGTTCCTGTATCCCCGCCTTAGCCTCAGAATGTTCACCCCTGGACCTCCCATCCTCTCAAATTAGCGTTCCTTCGGGCCGGCTTTTGTGAGTTCTTAGCTCCAGTAAGATATCAAAATGCGAAAATATTTCTTGCCTTCAAGTGTCAAGATGCTCTGTCAGGTCGGATGACTCCCACCTTAAGCGAAGCGAGTATTGAAATATTGTCTGAACGTGCTTCCCGGACGTTTAGCGATAAAAAGGGGGATGTAACGGGCTCCCTTTTACACCCCCCCATACAGATGTCTCTCGAATTAAGGAAATACAGGTTCAGCTTTGCACCGAATATGGGCTGAGACGTCCCTCTATTAGCCTCCTCCTCAACCTCACGTACTCCGGGAGCCCATCCGGCCCGATTTTAATGGGTACCTCGCCCAGGACAAGCGGCCTCACATAGTCCCGCATCTGTTGAGTGATGAAGTTGCCCTCTTCGTTGATCCACTCCCTGGGCACTTTCTTCAAAGAATTGGCAACATCCGAAAGCCTGGCCAGACCTGTAGTACACCTGTACTCAGGGGAATCCTCTCGCTGGAGCGTCACCATAAATCCTGTCGTCCCTTCTACCGCATGCCGAACAGCCATCTGGCCTACCAAATAGGCCTCATCCGAGTCGGTCTTTGAAGCAAAGTGGGCGGCATTACGCTGACAGGTTCCGATCATGCTGAAACGGCACTTTATCCCCACCTCCCGCTCAACGATGTTCTTTAAGGTCTCAGCCACCCCACCAAGTTGTCTGTGTCCAAAGGCGTCCTTTGCAAACATACCCTCCTGGGCAGTTATATACTTGCCCTCCTCATCCACAAGGCCTTCTGAAGCAACGATGAATACACGGCCAAGATCCCTGTACACGGCCTTCACGTCATCCAAGAACCTATCAATGGAGAAGGGGACTTCAGGCATGTAGATCAGATGGGGCGCATCCTGCTGGGACCTCCGGGCCAGCCCGGCGGCTCCTGCTATCCAACCAGCATTCCTCCCCATGGTCTCCAGTACAGTAGCCGTATCCGCCGTATACAGGGCCTCCGTATCCCTGCCTGCTTCCATGACGGTAGTAGCTATATATTTGGCAACGCTGCCATAGCCAGGGCAGTGATCGGTGAATGCCAGATCGTTGTCGATGGTCTTGGGTATACCCATGACTATCAGGTCGTAATCCATCTCTTTGGCCAGTATGCCGACCTTGTCGGCTGTATCCATGGAATCGTTCCCGCCGATATAGAAGAAGTACCGGATGTCATGGACCTTAAAGACCTCGAGGATCCTTTCAAAGTCCTTCCTCGACTCCTCAAGGGACTTTAACTTGTAGCGACAGGATCCTAAGGCAGCCGATGGGGTCCTTCTCAGCCCCTCAATGGCCTGGGGATCCTCTTCCCCCAGATCAAAGAGCTCCTCATGAAGGATACCTAAGATACCGTTCTTAGCTCCAAATATCCTTTTGATCTGCCTGTGCTTCTGACACTCCTGTATAACCCCGCAGGCACTTGAATTGATCACTGCTGTAGGCCCACCAGACTGGGCAACGACTGCATTCCCTTGCATAATGCTCGCCCTCCCATCTGTTTCGGAGTTTTCTCATATTGCACAAAAGATGCACATCGGTCATTTGATATATCTGGTCAGTCTATCCATCTCCTTCCCACGCTTGTCCATCAGGTAATCCATGGCCTGCTCAACGTCGAAGTTCCGATGCACCACGTTGTGAATAGCCCCAGCTACAGCACAGGGGTCATCCCTTCCGGGGAAGTGGACGTTTCTGCCCACAAGGGCTCCCCTCACGCTACCCCCTATCTTCATCCCTGAGACGAACTCCCTTATGGTTGGCGTGGGATCGCCTCTGGATTCTCCTCCTAACATAAGGATTGGGCAGGTTGTTGAGAGGGCAACCTCTTCAAAACCCTCTACATAGGGGATCTTGAGCCAGATGCCCCGGGAAGAATCCCCTAAGGCGGTGGCCACACCGTTCACCTTTATTTGATCGGCGACGGTTTTACGGGTCTTGTAACCTCCATCAGTTCGCTCAACCGCCAGGGCCTCGATAAAGGCCGGTATATTGTATCTATTGAGCTGGGTAACCACATCGGCGCAGTACTTGATGGTCTTCCCGGAATCTGGATTATTCACATCCAGCCTGAACATCATCTTTGCCCCGTCCAGCCTCATTTTGTGGACGCTCTCAGGGGTAAAGGATGTCATCGAATCGTCCATCTCAAAGGATGTACCGGCCAGTCCACCCCTGTTGAGACACCCGATCATGACCTTGTTGTCGAGAAAGCTCCTCCCTCCACCTTCTTTCACCAGATAGTTGACGATGAACAGATCCTCCAAGATATCGGTGGTACCCATGACACCATCGAATTCAGGGTCAGTAATCACGCGGAGGATACGCCCTAAGTACTCCTGACGATTCCCCATTTTCACTGGATCATCTCCGGCCCTGGTCACCATCCTTGCTGGATGATCACAGGCCAGTATGGTAAGCCTACCATCGGTGGTGAGGGAACTCCTCCTGACCCTGGCCTGTGCCTCCGCTTCAATTATCTCCTTCCGATGAACCCTTATCTCCGTAATCCTCTCCATAATCCTCTTCGGGAAAAACTCCTTGACATCGAACTGATAATCACCGATCTGATAAGCCATCCTTACCTCCTCATAGGTTAAAAGGCCCTCAAATTAAGCATAACCATCTCCTCAGGGAATTCAGAGGCCCTATACAACTAAACTTAATATCTAAAATCTTCCGGCAGAAGTCAAGAGGAAACCGAAGAGAAAGTCATGGAAAGAGCCGTAAGATCCTCTCCAATGTCGCCGTCGAGACTGCCGTCTGTTCCTCCTTGGCCCCACGATCGGCCTTGCTGAAATCTTCGTAATCCTTGCAATCTCCAGAGCTGTACGTTACGATCAGGCCCTTCATACCACAGATCAAGGCTGATAATACCATTACTTTGGCGGTATAGGGACAGAGGAAAAACATAACCCATTGGTATCCTTCTCCTTTCAGTCTTGGAATGAACAGATCGTACACCACGTCTTCCGCCGAGGTCATTATATAGAGAGCTGCCCTTGCGACAAGGGCCTTCTGGCCGATAAGGGCGATCTGACAGTCACGGCACACCTCCATCTTCTTCCGGGTTAGAGAAGGACCAAACCCCCTCCGTAAAAACCCGTGGTGCAAGAACGTCCCCTCTGAAACCCCTCCTTCCTGGGACATCTCCGCCGTCCAGGCCTGTAGACCCGGGATTTTATCACCCCCGGTACGCTGCATGGATGCTTCGGTCAGCTTCAAGAATCCACAGTCATGATTGAAGCGTCGTGATGGACAACGGCCTACCGGCTTAAGGCAGAAACCGAGAGCAACAAGCCATCTGCCATCTATTTTCGGCGGAATCTCCCCAACACCAAACAAGATTACCCCGGTACCCTCCCTGTAATCCTTCCTCCACCTTCGATATCCGGAGAGTCCACGCCACGTCCTCACAGGATGTCCACAAGCAATCCTGAATAAAAAAACCCAGCCGTATCTGTGTAGCAGGCTCTTGGCGGAGAATTCCCATAGGTCGTATCCGAGAAAACATCGGTCATCCAGACACTTCAAAAGTTTCACTTAAAACTGCCACCTCCCCGGTATGGCCATCTACCGCAATCCGAGCGCCCTCAGGGATCAATTGTGTCGCCCCTCTGACGTTCGCCACTGCCGGTAACCCAAGCTCACGGGCCACGATCGCCCCATGCGACAAGGCCCCACCGGTCTCCAGCACCAGTCCGGAGATCATAACCATAATAGGCGTCCACCCAGGATCGATACCGGTCGTCACCAGAATGCTTCCGGGTTTGACCTTTGAATAATGCCGCATATCAGAGACAACGGAAGCCCGCCCCTCTGCTCTTCCGGGACTGATAGCTACACCTCTAATCACCTCTCCCACCGGGAGAGGTTCCAAGCAAGAAGACCCTTCTATTAAAAAAGGAACAGGGGTCGTCTCCTCGTCTAACTCTCTCTCTCGCTTACGCTTGAAGACCAGATCACGGAGCTGCAGAAACCTTCCGTCCAGTACCTGAGAAACTTCGTCAACCGTGAGAAGGAATATATCCTCCTGGCCATCGATCAGGTTGCGTTCATTAAAACGCCTCCCCAGCTCAAGGAAGACCGCTCTCATTTCGGCCATCATCATCTGCCAGTAAAACCTCTGTTCCTCCCGAAGCAAGACCATCCGTCGTGCCCACGTTAGGGTGAAGTGAAAAAATATCCTGGTGAACAACCCCATAGCACGAGTAGAAATCCTCACCCCTTCCCCCTGACGTCCCATTATCTTCGCCCCCTTCTGAGCAGGATCAGGAGAATGAACATAACTTTTCATAAGATCCAGAATAAATTGGGGATCTTCCTTCCATGTGGGAAAAGAGATGTCCAGTGAATTGGCTCGATGGCCATATCTTTTAAGGAAATTATCCAGGCCTCCCTCCACATCTTTGCTCTGCGCCAGCCGCCAGATTGCATGGCTTATCTCTGAGGTCTTACTGGAGACATGTGTGATAAGGTTCAATAGAGCGGCCCTCCCTTTTACCTTTCGCGCAAGCACTCCGCAGAGGACCTCGGCCCAGGTGATACTCCACCGGTGTGTCCTTAAGAACTCATCAACCATCGTCCGCACCCTTTCGAAATTCCTCCAGAGCACCCTATCAGAGACTGTACTTCTGTTCAGGCGTCTGAGATCCCCGATATCGGCAAGCCATTTCCGAAGCTGTCTTTGCCATCTTCGATAATGAAGAGGTAAGATCCAATTGACGTCCCGGGCAAGACTTACTACGGAGATGAGCATCCTCATCACCCTTGACCTCTGCCTGATCACATAAAGCTTCCTGCTCAGATAACCTGGGCCAGGGAAATATCTCTCCCAGTCGTAAGGTCTGAGAAACCGAGGAAACCCACTGTATAGAGCCTGGAATACTTCGACCAGTACGTAAGGACGTCCATGGAAGAGCCGAAAGATATCGGCCCCCTTAAGTTCCCTATAACCAAGATATCGAAGCGGGTCGAGAAAGGCCCGTCTTTTCACCAGTTCGCCAAGGATCGACCAGCTAAGAGGAGAGACCGGATGGGGAAAACGCTCGTCAAAGAAGGCCTTGGTCCAGACAGGCTTTATCGTAGTAATCGGCCTGGCCTGTAAGATATAGAACGCTCCTCTATGATATGCCCATTCCACATCCTGGGGATAGTCGAAATGCCTTCCAACTGATTTTACTATCTTCGAGAGCTTTGTGCGGAGGTCTTCGTCGTTGATCTCGGGTTCGATTATCAACCGATCCGCTCCGGTAAGCGGATCGGCGGTAAAAGCCACACCTGACAGTTCCGCAGGTACCATGTGTTGTACGATCACGCCAAGGCCAACCCGATCATGGGCAATTTGGCGGTTTTTGCAGTAGGAGATAACGTTCTCCTTCCAGAGCGAACACCAGCATTTTTTTACCGCCTCGAACAGTTGATCGATCCCCCTTACCCAGAGGAAGGAATCAAGTTGCCCTGCCCAGGAGGCACTATGGGTATCCTCATGCGTTGCAGAAGAGCGAACGGCCAGAGGGATATGCGCCCATCTGCGGTACATCCTTTCGATCTCCTTCACTATCGGTTCAGGGATGGGAGACGACCGGATCAGCTCTCTTGTCCTGGTAGGATCACACCCGGATACGTTATTGAATGTGAGAAAATCGCGTAATGCCCAGGTAGTGATGCAGAAAAAGTGAGGAACAGGGAGAGCTCTCCTTGACAGCTCCGCCAGGTTTTTCGCCTTATTCCCCACAAGGTCTTTCCGTAAAATATTCCTGTCACCTACTTCTACGGTGTACCGTCCCAATTCAATCCCTCATTATCTTTTTTAGCTTTGGCCGGTAATTAAACCTCGCTGCCGGTGTCACATCGCCTGGAGAATAGCCAGCACGGACGAGCTTAAGCCCAAAACAGAAGCCATATCTTGTTTACCTGGAGAGGATATAAGTGTCGCCCCTCTGTTTAATATCTTAAATCCCACCATAAATGTCAAGAAGGAAAAGATGCCGGCTGACTACGTTGCCCACAAACCCTTATGGAAGTCTTTAACGTAATGACCCAGGATCGGTTGAGGAACATTTAATATCTATTTGCAGGCACAAAAAATCCCTTCCAATTGTAGTGGAAGGGGTTTTTTTCGGGCGTGGATACGGGCAAGGGGTCACCCGGCGTGCCTCTGGCATTCCATTTTGCCCCTGAGGTACCTGACCAGAGTGCCGGCTGATTCAAAAAGCTCCTCCCTCAGCTCTTCATCTCCGATCTTCACCCCGAACTCCTGTTCAAGGGCTGCAGCGATCTCGATGGGTATTACGGGGTCAACGCCCTGTGGGAAGAGGAGCTCGTCGTCGCTATGGTGCTCAGCCTGTGGGCTATTATTATGGTGGTGCGCCCGCTCTTTGCTGCCTCAAGCGCCTTCTGTATCTGTATCTCTGCCTCGACATCCACCGCCGAGGTGGCCTCATCCAGTATGAGAATGGGGGTGTTCAGAAGGAGCACCCTTGCCAGCACTATCCTCTGCCTCTGCCCCTGGGAGAGCTTCTCTCCCCTCTGGCCGATCTGGGTCTGGTAGCCGTCTGGAAGGGTCTCGATGAACTGGTGGGCATAGGCTGCCCTTGCCGCCTCCCGGACCTCTTCATCGCTCACATCCGTCCTGCCGCACGTTATGTTCTCCCAGACCGTCCCGTGGAATAGGAACGGCTCCTGCAGTACGTAGCCTACCTGTCTGCGCAGCGATCGAAGGGTGACGTCCCTCACGTTATACCCGTCTATGAGCACGGCCCTTGATGTGGGGTCATAGAACCTGGGGATCAGGTGGGTTATGGTCGTCTTGCCTTCACCGCTCCTGCCCACAAGCGCCACGGTTGTGCCTGGCTCTATCCTGAAGCTCACGTCCTCCAGCAGGGGCTCTGCCCGGTCATAGCTGAACCAGACGTTCCGGAACTCTATATGCCCTCTGATAAGGGGCAGTTCTATGGCACCCGGCCTGTCCTTTATCTCCGGTTCAAGGTCGTATATCTCGAAGAACCGGTTTGTGTGGACCAGGGTGGTCTGAACCTCCTGGGTCATATCGACCAGTTGCCTTATAGGGCTGTAGAGATAGCCGACGTATGCTGTGAAGGCCAGGAAGCTTCCCAGGCTCAACTGGCCTCCTAAGACCTGGTGCCAGCCGTACCAGGAGTAGAGAAGGACGCCGAAGGCCCTGAGGGCACCTGTGGAGAAGCCGAGGAGCTGTCTGGTCACGCCGAGTCTGACGTTGAGGTTCTGGGCCTCTATCACCAGGTTCCTGAGCTTGTTGTAGATCCTGTCCTCTATGGCCAGGGACTGGATGGTGCGGATGCCTGAGAGCGACTCATAGTTCTTTGCAGACACATCCGCCCTCTTCTCAGCAAGCGCCTGGGTGTACCTTCTGATCAACCTGCTCGCATAAAGGTAGAGCACCACATCTGCGGGGAGGACGACAAGCCCTATCAGGGCCAGCCTCCAGTTGATATAGAAAAGCACGGCCGGGAAGATCATCAGGGCGAGGAGGCTGTTCACCAGTCTGTTTATCAGATCCAGGGTGTTGTTCAGGGACCTGTCCGCATCCCTCAGACGGGAGAGGAGCTCCCCCACCTCCCTTGAGGCGTGGAAGGCGAAGGAGAGGCGCTGAAGGTGCTCGTAAAACCTGAACCTTATGTCTAAGGCCATGCCCAGCCCTAAGTTCATGGCAAAATAGCCCCTCAGCACTCCCATAAACGACCTGAACAGGCCGAAGGCGAAGATCAGGATGAGAACGAAGTGGAGCAGGCTGTAGTCGCCTGTGGGATAGACGCTGTCGATAAGGATCTTTGTGAGCCATGGGCCGGGCAGCCCTAACAACGTGAGCAGCATACCGGAGATGATTGACTCGGCTATGAACTTCCGGTAAGGCTTGAGCAGTTTTGCAAATCTCAGTATCTGGCGCATCTGGCATCTACTCCCCTTTGTACCGTTGGGTGCTCACCGATGGCGTGTTCCTCAGCAGGGCCAAAGTCCTTCTCAAGATCTCGGCCGTCTTCTGGCGGTCGCCTGTTACGTGCATGAGGGCGGCCTCTACGGCCACGACCGGATGGGTTCTCAGAAGGGAGAGGGCTATGCCGTCCTCGGGGGTAATCTCAAAGTGCTCCTTCCTGAACTGGGTGCTTCTCAGGTAACACTTGGTGGATATCGAATCGGCAGCCCAATCATGTCGGCGGATGAAATGGACCGAGCCGGTGTTCCTGGCGAAGAGGTTCTGGCTCTTTCTTTCGATCAGCTCCCTGAAGGTCTCGATGACCATGCTGGCAGCGGCATCCCAGCCGAAATTGAGGCTCCGCTCCCTTGCCTTCTCCCCAAGCCTCCGGCGTTGTTCGGGATCGTCGATCAGGGACCTTATCCTCTCGGATAGATCGGCAGCGGAGACGTCTATCACGAGTCCTGCGATCTCGTGGTCATATTGATGCACGGGGACCGTGAGGCCGGCCTCGCCGACGACCTCGGGTAGGCCGTCGAAATCCGTCACCACGGGTGGTGTGCCGCAGGCCATAGCTTGCAGGACGCTCATACCAAAGGACTCGGTGCCCACAAGGGATGGGAAGCAGTAGACGTCGAAGGCGGAGTAGAAGACCGGCAGGAGCTCCCTTAGTTGTACGCCGGCCAGACCGGCGACCTGTTCCTTCGCCTGGTCTTTGGGCTTTGGGCGGAACAGTTCGAGGTCCACACCGTTTGGGATGACCTTCATAAGTTCCGGCAGGCAGATGAACCTCAACAGGTTATCCCTTGCCCAGCCGGAGACGGGGGCGAGGGTATCGAAGTAGCGCATGTTGTGGTAGCACTCTAAGACCCTGTTCACCGTATATCCTGAGAACCCGTCTATGGCATGGACCCTTATCACAATGGGGCATTCCGCCGTCCTGGAGAAGAAGGGAGCGGCCCGTTGATCCGGCGTCAGCAGGATGAGGCCGTCATAGCCCCTGTTGGCAAACCACCTCCTGGCCGCTGCCTCTGATCCAAAGTCCGGCTTAACGGCAGGTATATCCCCTTCCTGTTGCCCTTCCCAGCGGGAGAGGAGCTCGACCCGGCAGATGCCCGAGAGGGCCTTCACCATATAATGGTTGCTGATATTGGTGCCGGCGGAGGTTGTGCTTATATCCGCTGAGAAGGGGAGGCGATGAGGATCTTCAATCTTCCCTCCTGAACTCAATCGCCTTAGGTGCAGACTTGCAAGGGCTAAATCTAAACCACTGCCTCCTTGGGCAGCATAATAGCTCATTTTTACAGTTGTCAAGCACGAGGATATATCTTGTTGCAGCCTCGAAGACCTCTTCCACTGTTATCGACTCCATACAACATCTTGTTCCAATTTCACATCCTCCCGAGTAACAGGGGCCACAGGATAGACTCTGTTTCCGGATGACGGTGGCAGGGACATCCCCTAACGGCCCCCACACCTCCGGCTCGGTGGGGCCAAACAGCACGACCAGTGGAGTATTCACTGCCATCGCTATATGCGCAGGGCCACTGTCACAACTGATGAAGAGATCGCATCTGTCTATTAAGGCAGCGAGCTGCCCCAATGTGAGCCTGCCCGCCAGATTCAGGGACCGGTTCTCCATAAGCCTAGCGACTATAAAGGTCCTTATAATATCCCCCTTCCCGCCTGTGAGGACAACCACAGCCCCACAGTCTGATACGATTCTATCCGCCAACCTTGCGAACCTCTCCAACGGCCAGCCCTTTAAGGGAGCTGAGACGTTGGGGTTTATCCCTACTATGAGGCCCCTGTCCTCTATCCCATTGTCTCTTAGTATCCGATCAACGACAGCTTTATCTTCATCCGCTATCCACATCTCAGTACGACAGTTGTAGTCCCGAACTCCCAGGGCCTCGAGTGCCTCCAGACAATAGCGGATCCTGTGCTTCCCGTGGCTTCTAACCCCGTAGGTTAACAGATCGCTCCCTGCCCAATTCCTCACCATCCTGCTTGGAGGGCCGATCCTTATTGGTGCGCCTGTGAGAAGGGCCAGAAGCCTGCCGTAGAGAAAGCGGTATTTTCCCCCAAAGGATTCCTGAAGGAGGATAACCCTGTTATATCTCCTCTGATAGAGTTCATAGAAGAATCGATATCCCTCTGTAAACTTGAAGACCCGATTGTCGGATATATTATCAGCCTGTCTATGTAAGGGCAGTGTTGTAAGATTTCCCGAGAATCCCTCCTCACCAGCACATCTATAGGTTCTTCCTCCAGATGTCTCCTCAACGCTCTTAGTGCGGGCATGGTCATGATCACATCACCGATCCCGCCCACGCAGACAACAAGGGTCCCTCCCTTGGTCTGATCCTTGCGGCTCCTGTGGCTGAATAACCTGTTGATTGCCAGAGATAGTTTCGCCCGCAGAAGAACCGGCCTCGCCTTGATGAGGTTATCCAGCCTTGTGGTGAGTTGATTCTTCTTCATATACAGGTGGTACCTGGCGATCTTGTATATCTCTAGAAAGGTCCCCAATAGAAACCGGACAAGGTTGGTGCTGCGGATAATCCCCTGCGCCTCAAGTTCTTGTAATGCCTGGTGTATTTGACCTGAATTGTATCTGTTAGCCAACTTACGAAAAACGTATCTCCGGTTGTGTCCATGGCATATCTCCAGGACATCGAGCACGAGTTGGTCTGCTCGGAGACAGGAGCCGTTCAGGAAGAGGAAGGCCTCTCCTCTGACCTTCACTACCTTTACCCTTGGACATCTTCTGATGTACCCTGTCATTGGAAGCTTCCTCTGAGGGGCTTCAGCGAAGGAAAACCATTATTGTCTTTGAGAAGAAACAAACGGCCCGCTGAGTCCAGCGTCTCCGGAAGAAAACCGTCACTCGCCTGTAAGCAAACACCCTCTTGCGGCTGGTTTTTTACCCTGAAGTCTGACTTACTGGCCATGCATCTTCCCTAACTGATAACCTTCCATGAAGGATAAGACTTCAACGTGGCAGATGTCGAATAGGGCCCTTACCAGATAATAATTGCTTATGTTGGTACTAGAGACAGTGTCCTTGTCGTCCCTCGTAGAATGATTATGGAACACCGGTTGTCTGTTCCATAAAACTGCATGGGAACTATCTGTCGGAGATAATATCCCGGTCTATCACTGCCTGATGTGCCACGCTTCCTGGCTGGGTCAGGGCAAAGACCACAAGATTGAGCAAAAAGGCATTCCCTATATAGGGCTTATTACGAATGTATGGGAACGTATGAAAGACCGCAACAAGCCGTCCGTCTAACTCAATGCCCTCAAGATAGTCGAGGCCGGGGACACGCAAAGAGGTCCGCTGCCACTTTACATCCCTCAGATCATAGAAGCTGCTGAAGATTCTATGGCCAGGAGGAATATGGACGAACCTCACCCTATCGCCCCAGCGCCTAATCATATATCCCCTAAGCTCCCAGTAGAGTGCGGCCTCTTCCAGTTCAACCTTTTTGTATTTAACTTTTCTTTTACAGTTGTGAGGGGGTTAGCTCCGCAAAGCCCCATGAAT
>DTYK01000313.1 GCA_012961925.1 Candidatus Latescibacterota bacterium | reverse complement strand
TAGCCTGACTCCTCTATGAATTTCCTATTGCAGAGCTTAAACATATCATCTTGAAAGACATATATCCCATCCGGCGATTTATCCACAAGGGTCCTGTACTTCTCTTCCGATTCTCGAAGCCTCTCCTGTAACCTTTTTACCCCCGTGACATCCCTGGCTATGTTCAGGGTTCCGTCTACCTTACCTTCTCTGTAAATAGGCGTAGTGTTAATTGAGAGAAGAAGGACATCCCCCTTTTTACCGGTAACCCTTGCATCGCAATGCTGTGGCTGACCTTTCAGGGCTCGTTCAAGGCTCTGTTTTACCTTCGGCAGATCCTCCTCCAGTATTAATGGGTCTAAGGGTCCACCAAGTAAAGCCTCTGCTTTGCCTCTGTTCAGGCCCCGGGCGTTCCTGTTCATCCATGTGAGCCGACCCTGAGAGTCGGTTATATAAACGATATCCTCCGCTCTCTCTAAAAGGGAATATTCAGATGGATTCTCTAAAGTCCCTGCGTTTTTCATCCTATCTCCAGAAAATTTGCACCACTGAAACCCACCGAATCCGGGTTCATCTCGTTCCTAATGCAATCTGACCAGCCCGTAATTGTCCAGAACCTTAACAAGCCTCAGTATCATTTCTTCGGGCATCTTAAGGGTTCTTGATAGTTCGTCTCTACGAAGTGCTTTATCCATAGGGATCTTCTCGTAGAGCAGCAGGGCCAGGTGTGCGGTCTTCTCGTTGCCCACCGTCATATGGTTGACGCGCCCCTTCACGGGGCACCATTCCCTATGAAGGAGTCCCCCCCTCTTGACGGTTGGCGCACCGGTTCGTGATACCCCGGAAAAGCGCTCAACCCATCCTTTATCAAGGACAATAGTTTCAAAGTTCTCTTTCCAGGCGCCTTCGTCGATCGTCACATGGCCTCCCTTTAAGATGGTCTTCCCATCAACCCTTATCTCCGGTGAGGTAACTATGATGTCGAGGTGTACGGTAGACTGTACTCTTCCCCCATAACCGTCATTATTTCCAAGGCCGATGTGAGCGGTTCCATACTTCTTCTCGTCCAAAACAGGATTACCGCACAACCTCTTAACGTTTTGGTTAACGCCGATTCCAAGTTCCCCCAGATTGTTCCAGTTTGGATCACCCCGGGCTTCAGCCAGGTCTTTGGTGGCAAAAATCAGACGAGCGGCCTTATAGTTCTTAGGAAAAACGGAAGCCAATCTGCCATTTTCAAAGCTGACCTTTATCTGCTTGCCCTCTGGGATAACAAAGCCAGGAAGGGAACCGTCCACGACGATCTCCCCCTCTGCTGA
Source organism: Candidatus Latescibacterota bacterium (assembly GCA_012961925.1). Lineage (GTDB taxonomy): Bacteria > Latescibacterota > MVCY01 > MVCY01 > DTYK01 > DTYK01. The sequence continues at coordinate 3,802 of DTYK01000313.1, read as the reverse complement.
TCCTTCTACCGGCGCTATGTAGACCTCCCCTCCGGGAATGTTGCCCCATACCCCGTCAGGTATTATGCCGTTGCTCTTCACGGGGGCCCTACTCCACCCTCCGATATCCATCTTCAAGGAGTAGCATACTCCCTGCTCGTCGGTGCTGATTAACTCCGCCTCCCTGCCCTTAGCCAGTGCCATAGCAAGCTTATGGCACTGTAATGTAGTGAAATCATAATCTATATTGACGGCCTTCGCCAGTATCTCTTCGGTGATACCTGGCATATGGCCGACCTTTTTTCGGAAAGCCAGGCAGGTCTTGATCACAGCGATCCTGAATCCCATACATTCAGGAAGCACGTTAAAGCAGTTGGCAATAGCGCTGCATGCTTCTATGGCCTTTTTGATGGGCAGGCTCAGCTCTGAGCCGGGTACATATCCTGCTTGAAACCTGGCAGGCACATATACCATGGTGGGATGTACTCCCTTAGTCTCAGCCGCCTTACCCAATATCTCGCCCACCTCCCACGTAGTCTCATCCACAAAGATGAGCAACTCGGCAGATTCCCGGAGACCAAGGCAGGTGGCCACCACTTTCGTAGCTCCCTTCAGGCTTTCTGCGATAGATCCCGTCCATGTCCCATACATACTCGCCCCTTTCTGATTATTTGGGAATTGTGAAGTGAAAGGATGCGCCTCTGTCCTTTTCCGATTCCACCCAGATCCTTCCACCATGATTGCGAATTATTCTCCGTGCCACCGTCAGGCCGATCCCTGTCCCTTCAGCCGTAACATCACGGAGACGGTGGAATATCCTGAATATCTTCTCATGATGCTCCTTTTCGATTCCTATGCCGTTGTCCTTCACCCAGAATTCATTATAAGTATCCCTATCTATATAACCTATCTCTATCCTTGGATGAGGGGTGTCACCCATGAACTTAATGGCATTCGATATGAGATTGAAGAAGACCTGACCTATCATAATCCTGTCGCATCGTATCCTCGGGAGTTCGGGTTGCACAACAAGCTTCACCCCTTTCTCATCCAGTTGTTGCCGGAGTTCAGCCGTCGCCCTACCTATTAATTCAGAGACCTCGACCGACTCGCTGGGGTTGAGGGTCCTGCTTATCCTTGACAGTTCCAGAAGATCCTGGGTCAACTGATCCATCTGGCGGATGTTGCCCTGGATGCGTTCAAGGTAATGTCCGCCCTTTTTGCCAAGGGAACTTTCATACTCCTGTTTGAGGATGGATGAAAAGCCTTGCAGGGAGATGATGGGTGCCTTCAGATCGTGTGAGACGGTATAGATATAGTCCTCAAGCTCCTCGTTTACCCTCTCCAGTTCTCTGATCTTATCCCGCAGTTCATCGGCCATTTGGTTGAAAGAATCTGCCAATTGTCCCAGTTCGTCCTTCAACGGGACCTCGATTCTGTGATCCAGGTCTCCCCTTGCAAATCGTCGGGCCCCCCAGACCAGTCGACTTATCGGCCGTACGATCCTTCTGGTGGCCAAAAATCCAACGATCAAGGCGACGATCAGGCTGGCGAGGATAAGCATCCATGACTGATTTTTCATCTTCGTAATCGCCTTATACGCCTCCCTTTCTGTCTGCTCAACCACCACCCCCCATCTCGTGTAATTAACAGGGGCGTATGCACAGAGCCATTTTTCTCCTTCCGCTATCACATGTTCATCGGATCCTATGTTTCCGGCAAGAACGGCCTTTACCGGGCTGAGATCGCTCACGTCCTGTTTCGCCAATGCCCTCCCCGGATCAGAGTGAGCGATCACACATCCACTTCTGGAGACAACATAGACCCTGCCCGTCTCACCGAATCTGGAGAAGACTGCGAGAGCCCACATCCTAAACAGGTTTACCTCAGCGATAAGGGCACCTTCCACACGTCCGTGTCTCTTAACAGGCACAGCGAAGGTGCTCAACGGGGTCTTCTCCACGATGTATATGGGAGAGACATAGCCGGTGTCACGTATAGCCACCTTGTAGGCCACGTCCGCCGAGCGGTCGATCAGTTCCCGACCCAGGTCGGTAGTGGAGAGTTCCATTCCGTTCTTGTCGACATAATGGATGTGTTTAAAGATCGGGTAACCGATCTTAAACCCTATAAGAGCAGTCTGTTGCATCTTGGGTGAGAGTTGTAGCGTTCCCATAAGCCTGGCAGCCTCATCGAGGATTGTAAGAGGATGGGTAACCATATGGTCGATTCGCTCTGCCAACCCGATGGCTATCTCCCTCCTGTCTCGCAGGATCGACTCCTTGAGGGCTTGCTGGCTTGCCGGGATCAGCAGAAACCCTATAAGCACCATGGGCACAGTCACCAATAGCACCAAAATCACCAGCACCTTGGGTAACATACCTTTCATGAGAGGCTCCTTGTTGTATCCTGTCTCCTGGATATGCTGAGCTCATATTCTATTTTAAGCAGTTCATGGGTCGTCCTCTCAAAGTACTCTCTCTCGCAGTCCACATGGTTGAGATCTCCGTACTTCAGATAGGCAATATATCTACATCCTCCCCCGCAGAGCGGTAGATAGGTGCAGTCGATACATTGCTCCCACACCTCTGTAAGCAATGGCTCTATCGGATTGGGTTCAAAATGCCCCTGATGTATGTCGCCGATCACAAAGTCTTCATGGCCTACCAGAGCCGGGCATTTGTAGATCTTACCTGTAGGATCAATTATGAAAGAGCTATCCTGTTGCATCATACCACAGAGATTAACGCCAAGGCCTGTGGTGGCTTTGAACCCACGTTTGAGTACCTCCTTTTTGAGCGCCACAATCTGTTCTGGCAACCCGGCGTCGGAGAGAGAGGTACAACCCCCATCCCGCACCGGTGAAGATCTAACGGTGGCTATGATCGGCTTGAACTCGATCGCTGCAATCTTCTCTTTCAGACCTCTATCTTCCAGATGGTCCAGAAGACGCGGCAAGGCCTCAAGGTTCTCCCGATCAAAATTGCCACCGATCATAACGCCCACCCTCCCCGCAACTCCCATTATGTTCCCCATTATCCTGTCGAAAGACCCTCGTCCATCCTTAAAGGGCCTCTTTCGGTTATGAGCCGCTCTGTCACCATCAAGGGTGACCTTTACCCCCTTCAGCCCATACTTTGAAAGACGGTCAACAAGGTCTACGGTCAGGAGTGACCCGTTGGTTACGATGTCGGACTGGTAGATGATCCCGGCCCTGTTGGCAACCTCATATAGCCCCTCGTTTATAAGTTCAATTGCCGGTATGTTCATCAGGGGCTCCCCACCATAAAAACTTACCCTCAGGATCTGTGGATTTTGACCTTGAAGCCTCCTCGCCACCCACTCTACCACTGATTCGCAGGTTGCGCAATCCATGCGGATATCCCCCTTAACACCTTCCTCTACACAGTAAATGCAGGCGAAGTTGCAGGCATAAGTCGTAAGCACCATCACATCCAGGCTCGACCTGTCGAAGATCAACTCATCGAACCGATGTCTGATGAGCAGATCCTCATCCGTATTATCGGCAACCAGTATCCCCAGTTCCTCAAGGGTACACAGATATTCATGGGCTTCTGGAACTTGTTCTCCGGAGTCAAGCCGTTTTATGGCATCCTTTAGTTTCCGGTTAACTACGGCCATCGAACCGGTCAGTGTGTTAAAGGCTAAGTATTCGCCAGAGGCCGGATAATGCGGCACAAAGATGGTATATCTGGAGAGTTTCATGGTTGTAGACCCAGGGCCGCCTATGAAAATTGGCACAAGGAGCCAGCTTCTCCTACACTGTTTTCTCAAAAACTAATCAAAGAGATAACGATTTGTC
>DTYK01000312.1 GCA_012961925.1 Candidatus Latescibacterota bacterium | reverse complement strand
TTCAGCATGTGAGACTGGAGAGAGGTTTCGTTCTGGCTTCTGCTAGATTCGGGGCAAGGGAGGGATTTTCTGCCTTCGACCGGGACACGAGACCTATCCGATCTTTTTTGAAAAGACTATCCGGCGAATTCTAACGAATGCCGTTTACCGGACAGCGCCTATTTGGTTGTCATGATATGAGTATCAGATTGTAAATGGAGTTTTGCACCCCTAAAAAAAGGAATATACATACGAATCCCGGTCTTATTGACGAAATGGAGGGTGTAAAATGGGATTTCCTTAATGGTCTCAAATGAGTCATATTTTTTCCGCAAAAGCATTTGTGGAAAAAACCGTTGTTCCCATATCAAGGTGCCAAACTTGACTCTTTTATTTAAGGATACGCAACCCGCACTCAATCCAGGAGGCATCAAGCGTAAGGGTTTTGTATCAGACAAAGAGGTGTAGTATCACGCCCCTAACGTCCAGCGGGTTGCCGGAACGTGGCAGAACGAGATATGATGAAGTATCGAGACAACCTGCTGCTGGACGAAAGGGCGGTTTTTATTTTTATAGTAATCGAAAGTTGCGTTATTCGTCGTAGGCGACTACAGGTTATACTGCTCCTTCACCAGTTCTCCCAGTCCCAGTCCTGTCAGTTTGGCGAGTGGCGCCAACATGGTGACGGTGATTACCCCGGGAAGGCGCCCGATCTCCACTGATCCTGAGATGGTTACGCGGTTCAGCACCTCTTCTTTGGACATGTCCAACAGCTCTGCCAGGCGGGTTACACCGTTGTCGGTGGCCTTGGTCAGATTCGCCCCGGAACCCACCATCTGGATGGGAGCGACCTCCTCCAGCATATCCTGACCGAACTTGTCCGCCAGCCGCTTTGCCGCCTCCTTTTCTGCTTTTGTGAGAGGTCGGGCCAGGTAAGGTAGGTCTTCCACCTGAGGGAGGAGGATCGGCCCACTGATTCTTAGGCCGCTCAGTACGCTGACATGCAAGGTCACCTCTGCCGAAACATCGGTTGTGTGACCTGCTATCTCTCCATCCCCCTGCATGGCATGGGCGTCTCCCAGGTACACCCCACCCCCTGGTACCTTTACCGGGCAGATGAGGATGGCTCCCTCCCGCACCGAGTCAATGTCCATATGGCCATCCGTGCGAGCCTCCAGTTGCTCCCTAGTGATGCAGTAGTCGTGAGGCGCGCCTATCAGAAACTGGCCGAAATCACCGGCGTTGTGGGAGTCGGGGATGTCAATAGCCGGGGTAGTGCCGATGTTGCCAATGAAGGGGCGAAGGCGGGTGATCACGCCAGGAATGTCGGCTGGGCACAATGCGACGATTGGGTGCTGATGGGACTTCTTTGGCAGGGCCATGACGCGAGCCGCGTCCTTGGCCAAACTTTTGGCCACCGCTGGCCCCACAGTTACTGCCATCCGGCGCTCGTCATCGAAGACCATGGTATAACCATTGGTCATCCGGAAGGGGTTGGCCTCAGCCCCACATATGGCGCAGCGGATGGCATCCGGTCCAGTGCCCTCTATGCGTGTGGGCGGGTGTTTCGTCTTGCAATTAGGACAGTGGCGAGCTACAAATGGATCACCAGTATAGCGCCCCTCCACGAAAGACATCGTACCGGATGCCGTGGCTATCGAGGTCACGCGTATCCTCTCGATGCGAATGACTATGGCATCTCCAGGTTTGGCTCCTTGCACGGCCACAGGGGTGGTCACCTCGTGACCCCCCCGAAAGGTGGGGGTAATCATTGGTCCCCAACAGCCAGGTGGAGACTCAGCGACGATAGTGCCACCGTCGGCTACCGGGCCGAGCATAGAAATGCTCGGTCCCACAAGACCCCCAGTGAATGTATCAACACGGATAGTCCTTTGCGCTTCCTTACTCATTGGTTCCTCCTTGTAAATTTTCAAGTAAACACCGTTAGAGGGCTACGTCCTCTAACGGCCTGCGCAGACGGTGGTTTAAAGCCACCGTGGTTCTAAGCGGTGATAACCACCGATTTCAATCGGTGGCTTTCTCTAACGGGGCAAAAAATGCTCCTAAATTGCCGAGGTATGTTTCGAGAAACTCATCTTGTCAGATCAATTTGTTTATCGGTTATAAGAAGTTCTTCAATCAACCATCCTTTTCCGTCTTTGATCAGATAACATATTCCCTTGAGGGGTGCTTGGTCGACAACAGTCTTAATCTTGTTTTGAACAACAACCACAGCCTTATTTTCCGTGACCCTTGAATCTGGTACAGTACTGTTATTCTTTTGTATGAAGTAATTAAACGGAACGGGATCAGGCGTGAGATTATTTTGAGAAATCTTTTCATAGGGTATTAAGCACTTATACTAACACATTTAAGAAGAAGTATTGCGGAAATCAAACCTTGTGATGCCGGCCACTGGTGAGACTTAACCAGAGGTCAATTCTATCGGAGGTGGAGAGATAGGTGTAACATCATGGGAAGAGGGATTATTCTAAGAATTCCGGTTGTGTATCATGCTGACGCACCTCTAGTAAGACATTTCTCAGGGATATTTATCGAGAAGATCACTTATACGGTTAAGGCTAAGAAAGATCGGGGGCTTTTTTTTGCTAGGGACGTTATCGAGGCCGAATACGACCTCGTAGCCCGAATCGCTATTTGGTCTGTGATAGTAGGACACATGCAGTTTGTGAAGCTTTTAGCAGGGGGATTTTGATCTTTTCCCTACTACATAAACAGAAGATGAATATGATGTCAAATACTTTTTTAGATAGAGTTGGATGGCGTGCGGTTGAAACCCTCTATCTTCTCATGATAGTAGTATACTTATCCCT
>DTYK01000311.1 GCA_012961925.1 Candidatus Latescibacterota bacterium | reverse complement strand
TGCCACCACCCTGACATCTCCGTTCGAAGCCTCTACCACTTTGTAAGGTACCAGCTCCCTTTCAGTAGCCACCTCGCTGTACCTTCTGCCCATAAATCTTTTAATCGAAAATACAGTGTTCTCGGAGTTTGTTATGGCCTGTCTCTTAGCCGGCTGCCCCACTAACCGTTCTCCACCCTTCGTAAATGCAACTACCGAAGGCGTAGTCCTACTACCCTCCGCATTGGGAATAACCTTCGGTTCCGTGCCTTCCAGCACTGCTACACAGGAGTTAGTCGTACCAAGATCAATACCGATTACCTTCCCCATATAACCTCACTCCTCCCTATCTTTTCAATGGCTACTTACTCACAATAACCCTTGTATGCCGGATAACCTTGTTGTTGAGGGTATAACCTTTCTCAAGCTCTTCCACCACTGTGTCAGGACCATGCTTGTCAGAATCAACCTGCATCATGGCCTCGTGATAATTCGGGTCAAAAGGCTTGCCAACTGCTTCGATTGGTTGAAGACCTTGTTTTTTCAAGACATCCTGAAACTGGCTGTAGATCATCTCGACGCCTTTGCGGAAGGAATCGAAGTCATCGGTTCCCTTCGCATGGTTGAGGGCCCTCTCGAAGTTATCCAGCACAGGGAGCATCTGGGTAATCAGCGCCTCATTAGCCGTTTTAATTAGAGATGCAAACTCCCTGTTGACCCGTTTCTTATAGTTTTCAAACTCGGCCGCCAGTCTTAAAAGCCTCTCGTGTTTCTCGGCCGCCTCGGCCCGGGCTTTCTCGAGCTCTTCCTTCCATTTGGGTTGTTTTCTCTTTCTGGTGGTTTTTTTCTCGGTCTCGGCTTCCGACTTCACTTCCTCTGTCTCAGGGCTTTCCTCTTCCTCGCCGGCCTTTATTTCTTCCCCTGTCAATTCCTCCTCCTCTTTGACAGACCTTCTAACAGCTACTAAGTAAATTGCTTACCAGTTTTGCTGTGTAATCTATCAGGGGAACGTATTTCGAGTATCTCATCCGCGTGGGTCCAATCATGCCTATGCTCCCCCAGACACCACCGATTTCATAGTTGGAGGTAACCACACTACATGCTTTCATCTGCCAGGGTATATTCTCACTTCCAATGGTAACAGCCACGTCTCTCTCCTTGGTCCTCTGATTGAGAAGGCATATTATCGTATCCCGTTCGTCCAACAGCTCAATCAAACCGGTCAACTTATCCCGATCTGTAAACTCCGGCTGCAAAATAATATTGGTGACGCCGTCAAGGTGAAGGTCGGCTGGTGAGTCGAACTGGAACAGGCTGTCGGCTTCGTCAACAAATACCTTCAGCAGCTTCAGATCGCCTCTTAGGGGATACTCTAACCGCTCCTGAATGGACCTTCTTATCTCTCTGATAGAGAGGCCGCTTAATCTCTCGTTCAACAGCTTGGAAGTCTCAGCAATTTTCTTCCTCGATAGCTTGCTTTCCACCTTTATCACTATAGTTTTGACGAGACCGGATTTGATAGTGAGGACAACCAGCAGCCTCTTCTCCTCCAATGGTACAAGCTCCAGTTTATATAGAATGCCCTCTTCAAAGCGAGGAGAGAGAGCAATGCCTATTTGATGGGAGATCTGAGCAATTACCTTCGCTACCTGCTCAAGAATATCCTCCGCACCTTTTGCCTCAAGATTGGACCGGAGCTCCTCTTCAATCATCCTCTTTTCAAGCTGACTTGGCTCCTCCCGTTTCATCAGGGAGTCAACATAATAACGATATCCCTTGTCCGTCGGCTCCCTGCCTGCTGAGGTATGAGGCTGATAGAGGTACCCCATCTCCTCCAGGTCCATCATCGTATTACGGATCGTTGCCGGGCTCATGCCAGGGAGATATCTCTTCGAGATGAACCTTGATCCAACAGGTTCAGCGGTCGATATATAAGCCTGAATCAACGACTCAAGAACATCCTCTTCTCTTTGTGACAAGCTCCCCATTTTTATCAACCCCTCGGTGCTAACCGTCCTCAATAAGGCAAGATTCTTAAAGTTTACGTCAAATTAACTGCCTGAAACGGTATAGAACGAATCAACGAACAACGATCCAACAAAGCGCCCTTAAACCGGAGCCGTAGAACCGTCCGGCGAACGAAGCGGCCGCCCTTCCGCTCCCTCTGTCTGAGAAGGAAGGATATGGCGAAAATCAGCACTCCCTTTCGATGAGTGCTAAAATAATAAAATCCAGGCCACTTGTCAAGACCTGTATTTAGACGCAAATTTGTAAGCCGCTGTTTTTTCATCATATCCTGGTACTTCCCAGAAGGATGGCGAGGAGTCCAACCAGCATATCGGCTTTCAGAATCCGGCTTAGTCGCCCGAGATTTTCAGGAGAGCTGTCTCTCCAGAGCGACCATATAGCATAGCCTAGTACAGGGTAAACACCTACAACAACTGCGACGAGGTAGAGCCAACCGTAAAGACCGGTCCAAAAAGGTAGCAGGGTAAACAGGAACAAAAGTGCGTAAATGACCGTGATCACCTTGATCGTCGTCTTCGGGCCGAATCGGATGGGAACGGTACCCTCACGGACGGATTTGTCTCCCCGAAGGTCTTCTAAATCCTTGATGGCTTCCCTGCCAAGATGGAATAGAAGGGCAAACCCTGCTGGAATGAGCGCTCCGGAGGTTTTGCCGACGCTCATTCCACCGTAAACAAACACCAGCCCACAAAGTGTGCTGACTGTCAGGTTACCTAACAAAGGAAGCCATTTTAGTTTGAGGTTATATGCGACCAGCAGGGCGACGGTGCCTATAGCAACCAAAAGCATATGTCTGCCAATAATACTGGCAGTTATTATACCCAGAAAGAAAAGGACTACCGAAAGCCAGAAGGCTTCCACCTCTCTGATCTGTCCGGAAGGGATGGGACGCCATGGTCTGTTTATATAATCAACCTTTACATCGAAGACATCGTTTAGCCCATTCCCCCCGGCGGCGATAAGACAAGCGGAAACCCCGGCGATAAATACCGAACCCAAAGGGTTCAAGGACCCACCTGCCACCGCACCAACAGCGACCGAGCCCAGAACTATCAGGCAGTTCAGGGGGCGAATCAATTTTAAAAATGCAAGAGGCCGAAAATCAATCAAATATTGATAACCCCCGGCTTAATAGGGTGGGTTATGCCCCTCTCCACCCAACTCCCCTTCGCGGGCCCTTTCGGGTCCAATGCCCACCCCTGAGTGGTATGAACATCTCACCTAAATCTGAACGCTGACGAAAAGCGCATGGAGCCGAAGACGGTCGTTGGGCCGCAAGTCATACTGCACCTGCAATACACTCAATTCCTCAATTACATAATTACTCAATAACTTAATTACTTAATAACCTGGGATGGGCGGTGTGATGCAGGGAATAACGGTTTTTTTCATCCCCACCGCTAACTCAGCCAGACCTTTCCCGGTCCGATTCTCTTCTTCAGCTCATCCATAAGCTCATCGGAGGGGGAGATATGGAGGTCTTTCGATCTGATCACCAATCTCTTCCCCTCGGTCGTCTGAAAATGGAGAAGCAGTGCACATTTGCCCTTGTGCTTCTCTAACAGGGCCCTGAGATCTCTGAGAGGCTGCTCATCCACTCCATTGGTAGAAATGGATATGTTGACAGCCCTGGCATACCGTTTCCGAGCTTCCGAAAGCGGGACGAACTCGATGGCTATCAGTTTGGTCTTCTCATGTTCCTCCTGTGAGACCTTCCCCTTCAACATAACCAACTCGTCAGGGGCTATGAGGGAACGGTATTTTTCATACTGCTCCGAAAAGACCACGGCTTCTGCCGACCCGGAGAAATCCTCAATCGTCGCGAAGGCCATATGTTTCCCCTTCCGATCAACCGTCACCTTAACCTTCGCAACTATCCCGCCGACCATCACCTCTGACCCATCGCTCGTCTCGGAAAGCTCACCTATACGATGGGTGGCGAATGCATCCAGATCCTCCTGATATCTACGCAGGGGGTGGCTGGATACATAGAAACCAAGCACCTCCTTCTCCCTTGAAAGGGTTTGAAGTTCTTGCCATTGAGGCACTTCAGGGAGTCTTTTGTTGTCTACTTTAAGGGCTTCCAATAGCGATGCCTGTCCCCGTTGTCGATCGGCCTGAACCGATTGTGCCGCTTCCAGGGCCTGGTCAAGGGCTGCCAGTAGTTGTGCGCGGTGTCCTTCCAGAGAGTCCATTGCTCCTGCCAGTATAAGGCTTTCGATGGCCCTTCTGTTAACAGCCCGGTGGTCCACCCACTCGCAGAAGTCGAATATAGTCTTGAAACGTCCCCTTCTGGTCCTCTCCTTGATGATCGACTCAATGGCTCCGCTGCCAACATTCTTTATGGCACCAAGGCCAAACCGTATGCCATCCGGGACAACAGTAAAACCGGCCTGACACTCATTTACGTCCGGCGGAAGGACATCAATCCCCATTCTGCGGCATTCATCTATAAGGATGGCCACTCTGTCGGAGTTGCCCATCTCACTGGTGAGGTTTGCCGCCATAAATTCACGAGGATAATGGGCCTTCAGGTAAGCCGTTTTATAGGCTATGAGAGCATATCCAGCACTATGCGAACGATTGAAGCCGTAGCTGGAGAACTGGGCCATAGACTCGAATATCCTCTCCGCCACATCCTTGGCTATCCCGTTTTTAATGCAGCCTTCTATAAAGACCCCCCTCTGCTCCATCATAACTTCGTGCTGCTTCTTACCCATAGCCCTGCGCAGAAGGTCCGCCTGTGCAAGCGTGAAGCCTGCAAGCTCAGAGGCAATCCTCATCACCTGTTCCTGGTAGACTATTATACCGTAAGTATCCCCAAGAATAGGCTCCAGACTCGGATGGTCGTAAGAAATCTTGGTCTCGCCATGTTTGCGGCGTATGTACTCATCAATGCTGGCCATTGGACCGGGGCGGTAAAGGGCGTTCATTGCTATCATATCGTTCAAGCAATTGGGTTTCAACCTGCGCAGACAATCACGCATCCCGGAGCTTTCAAACTGGAAGACGCCCACTGTTTCACCCCTGGCCAGCAAATTGAAGGTCTTCTCATCGTCAAGGGGGAGATCCTCCATGTCCGGCGGCTTCTTTCCGCTTGCAGTAATCATCTTAAGGGTATCATCGATGACAGTGAGCGTCCTCAGCCCTAAAAAGTCCACTTTTAGCAGACCTATCTCTTCGATCGACTTCCAGTCATACTGCGTGGTGATCTCGTCCTTGTTGGTCGCACACAGGGGAACGTACTCCGTCAGGGATTCGGGTGTTATCACCACCCCTGCGGCATGGGTGGAAGAGTGGCGCGCCAGTCCTTCAAGGGTTCTTGCATACGATATGAGCTTTGAACCGGTACCCTCAGAATTTGCCAGTTGAGTAAGTTCAGGTACAAGTTCCAGGGCCCTCTCTAAGGTCATCCCGAAAGGAATGAGCTTGGCAATTCTGTCAACCTCGCCATAAGGCATACCGAGCACCCGCCCAACATCCCTGATCACTGCACGGGCTGCCATAGTACCGAAGGTTATGATCTGACAGACGTTATCGGCCCCGTACTTTCTTATGACATAGTCTATCACCTTCCCCCTATCCCTGTCGGCGAAGTCTATATCTATGTCAGGCATACTCATCCTCTCGGGGTTCAGGAACCTCTCAAACAGCAGGTCATTGGCCAACGGATCTACATCGGTTATCCCAAGGGCATAGGAGACCAGACTGCCTGTGGCAGATCCCCTGCCTGGTCCTACGGGAATCCCGTTCTCCCTGGCATAGCGGACAAAATCCGAAACTATCAGGAAATAGCCTGAATAGTTCATCCTTTTTATTACCCCGAGCTCATATCTTAGCCTCTCTTCGATCTGGGGTGTAATCTTCCCGTATCGCCTCTCCGCCCCTTTGTATGCAAGTTCTTCCAGATAATCATCCGGTCGCTGGAACCCTTCCGGCAGAGGGAAACGGGGAAGCTTGGGCCTGCCAAACTCAATCAAGACATTACACCTGTCAGCGATCTTGAGGGTATTCTCAAGCGCTTCCGGGAGATCACCGAAGGGCCCCCACATCTCTTCAGGGGATTTGAAGTAGACCTCATCGCTCTCAAAGCGCATTCGATTTTCGTCTCCTAAGGTTTTGCCCGTCTGTATACAGAGAAGCACCTCATGCGCTGGCGCATCTGTCTTTTCAATATAATGGCAGTCGTTAGTGGCCACCAGAGGAATGTCCAGCCTTTTGCCAATCTCAATCAGTCCCTGATTAACCTTCTCCTCATCCTCGATATTGTGTCTCTGAACCTCAAGATAGAAATTCTCATCTCCAAAGATCGATCTGTACTCCATAGCACTCTGCTCAGCCCTTTTCAGATCACCGCTGAGAATTAGATGGGCCACCTCCCCTTTGCTGCAACCTGAGAGGGCAATAAGCCCCTCTGAATACTCACCCAGGAGCTCCTTATCAACCCGGGGGTGATAGTAGAAACCCTCCAGATAACCTCTGGACACCAGTTTCATAAGGTTCTGATACCCTTTATTATTCCTTGCCAGCAGGATGAGATGGGTTGCCCCATCGTTGATGCCCCACGCAGAATGTTTCTTAGACCTTCCTTCAATGGCTACGTAAACCTCACAGCCTATGATGGGCTTCAAGCCAGCATTCTGCACCTTTTTATAGAACTCTATTGCACCGAACATGTTCCCGTGATCGGTTATGGCAATGGCCGGCATACCCCATTCTTTTGCCCGTTCCACCATCCGATCGATTCTGATAGCTCCATCAAGAAGGCTGTACATGGTGTGGTTGTGAAGATGCACGAAGTTCACCGGGGACATTTAGACCTCCAGCATTCATTTCGGCGACGTTATTCGCAGGTTCTTGAAAACCCTTTTCCTACGAGTTTGTCAGGATCTTCTGTTCAGTATACAAAAATAGGGGAGAGGAAGCAAGGGAATTCTTCCGACTAACCAACCCCCTTAATGGGACAGGGCTCGCAGTCCGGTTTTGCCTTGCAGAAGGTCTTGCCAAGATGGACCATAAGGGCGTGGAATTCATTGTAGAGGGCCACATCCCTGGGAAGGTTATCCATGAGAAAGGCCTGGACTTCAGAATATGAAGCGCCCACAGGGATGAGATTGTGACGGGAGAATATCCGTTTGGTGTAAGCGTCCACAACAAATATGGGTTTGTTCAAGGCGTACAGCAAAATGGAGTCCGCTGTCTCAGGACCGACCCCGTTGATCGCTAATAACTCCTGCCTCAGGTCAGATAGGTTCGATTCGGCCAATCTATCAGGATCGCCATCGTAATGTTCAAAGAGAAACTTTACGAAGTTCTTCAACCGCCTCGCCTTAACATTAAAGTACCCCGCAGGCCTTATCAGTTCCGCAAGTTCCCGTTCGGGGATCAGGTATAGCCCTGAAGGGTTGAGGAGGCCTTTGTCTTTTAAGTTGGCGATGGCCTTCTCCACGTTTTGCCAGGCTGTGTTCTGCGTCAATATGGCCCCGACCATGACCTCAAAGGTTGTATCCCCTGGCCACCATCCCCTGGGTCCAAAACATCTTAGAAGCCGGCCGTAGATCCTCATTAATCTGCTCTTCATGAATTCCACTCAGAACCGGTTGATGACCCCGAAATGTATCTTGCCTTCC
>DTYK01000310.1 GCA_012961925.1 Candidatus Latescibacterota bacterium | reverse complement strand
TGTCCCCCTGGGTACACCGAGAGCTCGAACCTCTCCCCGTACCCCAGCTCCTCGTATGCCTTTCGGGCAACTTCAGCAATCTTTCGAACACCATCGATCGGGAATATAACGTCCCGTTCACCTGCAGAAATCAACAGAGGCCTTGGGGCAATGCATGCGACCAGTTCATCGTGGTCGCACAGGTTCAATATCCCGGGAAGATAGGCGGCAAAGTTATGTCCCACCTCATGCCGGATGATGGTGCTCCAGGTGCCAATACCACAAGAGCTTACCCCAACTTTCACCCTTTCATCATAGAGCATCATGAATACAGTCTCCTGTCCGCCCAGGGAATGGCCGATGGCACCGATTCTCTCCTGATCGACATCCTCTCTCGTGTACAGATAGTCAACTGCCCGGGAGAGGTCAAAGACATACCGACCCTGGAGTGTCTTGCCCTCCAGGATCAGATTCATGGCAACAAATCTCTCATACCAACCATCGGCCAGACTTGAATTCTCGACCCTTTTAAATTCGGGTGGCCGCCGTTCCTCAAAACACTTCAGGTCTATGGCGATGGTCAGGTACCCTCGGTGACATAGCTCCAAGGCATAGTGATAATCCGCATCACCCCCAAGGCCTGTGGGTTCGCTTTTACCGATGTAAAACTGCCCGGCATGTTGGTGAATGGCGACTATCGCCGGGTTTGGGGGCCCTTTCTCAGGCACAAGGACGTAAGCTGGCACCCTCTCTTCGGCATCGCTCTGGTAGGTCACGCGCTCGATGCGAAGACCTTCCCGTCTTTCTACCTGCTCAACGACAGGATTCAGATCCACCTTCCTGGGCATCCGGCCGAAACAGGTGATGATCCTCTCTCGAAGTTCACCCCTTTTCATCCATTAATCCACCTGATAATACTCCCCTATGGGGTACTCACTCCAGTCGTACAGGCCGAGCTTCTCGGGCTGAACGGAGCAAGGCCTGAAGCACCCTCACATTTCGCAGGCTGTCCTCCGGAGACAGCATGGGCGGCCTATTCTGGTTGATGCAATCGCAGAAATGGTCAACTTCAAGTAGGTAAGAGTCGGCTCCTTTCACCTTGAGCGTCGAAGAATGTCCACCTTTCGTGATGGCTATGCTCACGTCGCCTGAACCTGGTAGCCAGGGGACCGGGATATCAATCTTGCCGTCGCTACCCACCACCTCACAGAACGATCTGGGGACCGTTTGAAAGCTGCAGTCGAACTGGGCGATCTGGCCGTCCGGGAAGATGAGCGTCCCAGCAAGAGTCTCATCCACACCGCTTTTCTGGCCGAAGTGGGCGATCGCAAATACTTCGACAGGCTCCCGACCCGCAATATACCTGGAGAAGTTGACACAGTAGCCTCCTATATCCATCAATGACCCTCCACACAGCTCGCTCTTCAGACGGATATTGTTCAGGTCGGACAAACTAAAGGAAAAGGCTGAGCGAATCAGGCGGACGGTTCCGATCTCTCGCCCATCGATCACCTCCTTTACCTTCAGCATCAATGGATGGAATCGGTACATAAAGGCTTCCATTAGCCAGACATTGTTGACCTTAGCTGCGTCTATCATCCGCTGGCATTCTTCTGTCGTACATGCTAAGGGCTTTTCGCACAGGATGTGCTTGCCTGCCTCAGCGGCCCTGATAGTCCATTCGCAGTGAAGGCTGTTAGGAAGCGAGTTATAGATGACCTGAACGTGTGGGTCGACAAGAAGGTCTTCATAGCTTCCATAGGCCTTTTCAAACCCATACTCTCTGGCGAACTGCTCAGCCTTTCTCATAGATCGACTGGCAATGGCGCAGCGAACTACCTTCGTCGACCCTTCCATTGCGCGAGCCAGAACCCGGGCGATCATACCGGTTCCGATAATCCCCCAACGTATCCTGTCCTGGCACATAGGGTCCCCTCCTGAAATTATATGTCTGTGAGGTTAAGTATTCTTATGGCGTTGCCACGGCTTATTGCAAGAAATGCCTCTTTGGCGATACCTACATCCCTGATCAACTGTACAATTGGCACCTCCTGTTTCCGATGAAGGTAATCCGTTCCGAAGAGGAGTTTGCCCCTGTTCCGTTCCAGGAACCCCGGTGCAAATTCCGGGTCCCGGACAAGGGCATTATACCCTGATTCTGCCGAGAGGTCAGCATAAAGGTTAGGATATTTCTGGAGTAGGCACTCCACCCTCCCTCCGGGTTCTACTTTTCCTTCGGGGTAAGTCTCTTCGGGATTCACAACAGATGAGATATGCCACCACCAGGATGGTCCATGGGCAATGAAGGTGGTGTCAGGAAGTTGGGAAACAACGCCCTCGAAGGCGTTCAGGCCGACAGGTGAGTTTCTATCGAAATTCCTCAATTCATCCAGGTGTATCAGGACAGGCAGCCCCAGTTCGCCGCATATCTGGTAGATCTTTATCAGACGTGGGTCATCCACCGGTAGGCCTGCCAGGCATTCACCAAAGCCTCTGCATCCCTCTTCGACATATCGCTTTATAAGTCCATAAAAGTTGGTACTCAAATCCGAATCGCCCCTTCTGGGATCCACATTACAGAAGGGGATGAGACGGTCGCCATGTTTTCGGCAAGCCTTCAGAACCTGCCATGTCGTGAAGTAATAATGGGTCTCCTCCGGATTCTCTATGGGAAGGACGATGGCCTTTTCAATACCCAGCCTATCCATACTTGAGAGCAGGGTCCTCGGGGTCAACGGCTTAAGATCCGGGTTAAAGAAGATCTCCCCTATATGAGTGTGGATGTCTATCATTTAGTTTAAATCCTTAACCACGTAACTCCGGGCATATCTCTGACGGGACGGCCTCACTATCCCAAACCTTACCATCTCCTTTATCTCCCTGTATGCTGTGTCCCTGTCAATGTTGCCAATCTTCTGATAAACTCTGCTTGTGAATCTCATCCCATGATGCCTGGCATAGGCCAATGCCCTCCTCTGACGTACATTCAAGGGGTAGTTTGAAAACCTTTCCATCCATCTCTGGGTCTCGAGGTCAAAGAGAGGGGCACTTCTCAGCACTACGGAGAAAATGAAACCCTCCTGTCGAAACTCAGGTGGCTGGAGGTGGTTCTTTTCCATCTCGTGGAAGATGTTTGACACACCCAACCCCATCTCCCGCATGTATCCAAGGTCTGTTAGAACCCGTACTATGAACGGATTACGGGAGAAATGGACCTTTTCCCTTCTGTAAAGCTGTTCAAGAGAGACAGGCTCGGGGAGAAGCCCCGGACTTCTGACCTCGAGGCGATCCTCGAACATCCATACCTGTATTGGAATGCCACAGAGTGAATAATCACGATGGGCTACAGCGTTTATCAGAGCCTCCTGCCAGACTGAAGGAGGATATTCAAACCTCTCCATAAAGAAGAGGTTGTACCGCATAAACCGTCTATCTATCTGTTCCTTTATAACCTCAAGGGCCCTGGGTATGAGGCTGAAGATAGGTCCCTCAACCCATGTCCGTCTTAAGATCTTTGGACCCGCGTAGGGCCTTATTTCCGTTCCCTCACATATTATGAAATCAACACCGCACCTCGGATTCCATCTAACGGGATCCTTTGCAAAAAGCAGTAAGACAGCATTGGTAATTCTGATCACATCGTTATAAAAATCGATGAGCCTATAGGTCTTGGAGAGCAAATCCAGTGGATCACACAGCGCGTCGGTTCTCCTGGCGAATTCCTCAAGGAGCTCCTCGTCAAGGTCCTCAATAGAAGCCTCCCGGACGAACTGTTGTTCGAAGGCAATCCTTCCCCTGGCTTCCTTAAGGGCAACTATCTTGTCAGAGGGGAAGGGGAGATCCTGGTCGCCTGTCCTTATAAAATATGTGCCATCAGCGAACCGGTGGGGAACTGGACTTGGGGCCACCTCGAACTTCAGAACAAGTTTATCCCCATACACAACCTCTTTGGCCGTCGGATTAAGGGCAGGTTGTACCAAACTTCGTGGTGCTTCAATTATCGTATCAAACCCAGGCTGAGGGTAATCCACACCGGAGACACTTTTATCCTCTTCGACCCCGACCAGCAGCATCCCGCCGTCTGCATTGGCAAAAGCGGATATAACCCTTGCAATATCCTGAGCTACGTGCCTCGCCTTTCTGCGTCTTGTAGCGCCTTCCCGAGTCCGTTTATAAATACTGATAAACTCAAGGAACTGACCTCTATCCCGACGCAACAGTCGATCCAGTGTTTCATTTCCCATCATTATCCTGGCCCCTCGAAAAGAGAGCTCTGAAAAAGTCTTTTTAACCACAGAAAGCACTTGGCTCTGATAAGAACCGCTTGTTCACCACGGCCAGACCGCGGGGTATGGCGTTGAATTGGAGTGTATCAGTGAAGCTGTTGATACGGGTATCAAGGATGAGCACCTCACCGTAGAGTCTGTCGGAGAATACTATATGTATCTATTTTTCACGCTCACGATCTCCCCAGTTGCTACATCAATAACATGGAGATAGCCAACGGTTACGTGGGCAATGTCGGGCTTCGGTTCTCCACCAGCGAAGATTCTCCTGGGCATGACCAAACCCAAAGCCCAGAACCACGGAGAACACTACGGCTACGGGGAATAGAGTACGTATTTTCAAACTACCTCTTTTCGGATTATCTGATCACTATCATCTTTCTTGCTTTTCTAACCTCCCCTGTTCGCAATTCATAGAAGTAGATGCCTGAGGCCACTGGCTGTCCTAAATTGTCTTTCCCGTCCCAAACCACCGAATGTGAACCCGGCTCCATCCTTTCATCCAGGAGATATCGAATAACCTGTCCACGAACATTGTAAATTTTCAAAATTATCTTCACCCCCTCTCTATTGATCGAAGGGATGATGAAGTTAATGGCCGTCGCAGTATTAAAGGGGTTTGGATAGTTTTGTAACAATAGAAAATTTCTTGGAGATGCTTGTTCTTGTCCACTCGATATAGTTGGGCTGCTATTTGAAGTATTATCGGCCGGACTGTCGAGAAAAGGTAAATAATTCACTCGACCAGAAGTGGGGTCATCGTTGTAGTCTTCGATTAGATTTTCAATACTATCCGGGTCCGTTGTCCCCCACCAGTTGTAGGAGGCATCGATATCTGCGCCTTCAGACCAGAGTGACAATGCTACATCATTGTTGTAGATGTTGTTATAATGAATTTCTGCTTCCGAATTGTAGAAGAGCAGGATAGCCTGTCGTTGGCAATCCGTGATGGTGTTGTTAGTAATCGAAACATCCGCTGCGTTGTATGCCAGATCAATGGCTGTAACCGAGGGTCCGCTGAAGAAATTGCGGTGAATTCGGATGTTTCGTGAATGTCCCACGGCTATGGCAAACCTGCTGTTCTGGAAGATATTGTCATGAATATACACGCCGTCCGTATTCTGAACGTCTATCCCCAAGTGTTCTGCATTCAATGAATATTGAAAACGATTGTTGAAAATCTCAAAATGTTGCGGGGTCATGAAATCGCCACCAATGGCAATGGCGCTGCTATTAAAAAATGTGTTGCCGTCAATAAGGATGCGCGTGTCGGGTTCCTCCTTGCCATGTCCCACACGAATACCCAACTTGCTAAAATAGAAAGTGTTATCCTTGATTTCAAGGGTGGTCCCGGGAACGGGCCTGCCACTAAGATGCACCATGAAACGAAAGAGATTATCATGGATTTCCGGAGTGGCTCCATTGAGATAGATGCCGTCCAGGTACTGGATCTTGGTGTGGCAGAGTACCGATCGAGCAGCTTCGGATGTGTCAGAATTACTGAACGAGATGATGCCCCAGCTTTCGTTAGCATCTTGGTGTGAAAAGGTAATCAGGCTATCAGCGGTGCCAATGGCCTTCAAGGTGCCATTGACAACGATGCCCGCATTTTTAGCCAGGAAGATTTTTACCCCCGGATCGATTGTAAGGGTAGTTCCGTTTTCAATGGACAGGCCCGAGGGGATCAGATATGGGGATTCAGCAATTGATAAGTGTGTATCTGCCGTAACAGAACCATCAATTTCCGTGAATGGTGATGCAGGTGACAGTATTTCATCCTCAGGGTCCAGAGGTTCTGTCGTTAATTGTAGATGTTTGTAGACCTTCCCTGTGTAATCATCACATGTCCAGAGGTGTTCGCCATCCCAGGCAATGCCGCTTGGGCTTGGTCCTGGCAGGGAGTACTCCTCGATATAAGAAAAAGTAGAATCTCGGGCACATTTGATTAAATGTCTGCTTCGCAAATCCACAACCCACAAAAAGTCGTCTGTAAAAACAAAATTCCAAGGATCACAGGCAGGACCCTCACGAAATTCGGCAACCTTCCACTTTCGATCCATTTTTCCAAAAATGTCAATGGCATTTTCTGATGGATCGAGTCGATAAAAACCACCGGCGTTGTAGGAGACCCACAGATACTTGCCATCCCAGTCGATACCAGCCATATGATGAAAGTCCGGTCGGTAGTCATAGCTCCATGCGATGGTGAAAGAGCTGTCCACAATCTCGTAACGACGGAGATCTGACCAACCCATTTCCCAAAAGCTGGTACCGTCCCAGGCTAAATCTCCCCAGCCATTGAAATAGTACTCACCAACCACCTTAAAACTATCACTGATATCCACCTGATAGATAGACATGCTTTTATCATTGATCCACAAATAATTACCGTCCCAGGTCATGCCGAATGGGTTGTCTCCGGGCGCATCATATTCAACATAATATTGAGCCCAGGACAAACCCATTTTTAGAAATAAGCATAAGATAACGGAGATTATTACCTCAATAGCACTCTTGAATTTCATTGACATTGGCACATCCCTTCAGTCAAGTCCATTTTATCAAAAGTGCTTTTTTACGTTGGGAAAATACTACCTGTTCTTGTTCTTGAGTGTTTCTGACCTCCAAAATGTACGTATATAACCCCGATGGCATATCTGCTGCATTCCAGATTATTGAATATCTGCCTGGTGGTTGTTGTTGAGACAAAAGAGTCTTCACCGTCTGTCCGAGTACATTATAAATTGTTATCCTGACTGTTGCTAAATGGGTCACTTGATAGGTGATATTTGTAGCAGAACTAAATGGGTTGGGATAATTTTGTTCAAGCGTGTAGGTGAAAATTTTAGAGTTTGTACCTTTAACATCTGTCCGGGATTTTGATCGTAAGCACCATATGCCGATGGGATCTGCCTCACAAGTTGCGTAATAGTTGATCGTATCCACTACTGTTTCATAATCGGCCCAAACTGATCCATTCCATTTACTGGAGACTATATCTTTAATATTATCAATCCCCGAATTTAGTACCTCATCTTCAGTAAAATAAAACTTTAATCCAGACTGAATGGATTCTATGCCCTTCGTTTCTATTTGATAAAATTTCTTGATGGCAGGGGAACCTGCAAAATTCGCAGGAATAGAATCCGGGAATGTGGTAACAGTAATAGTTCCTCCAGATTCAGTAAATTCCAGAGAATTGACCGTCATGAAACATTCTGGGAACCACAAACTATCTGGCGCACTATATAGCGTCCTGGTGGCTGGTTGAGGCTGTTTTGCTGGCGGCCACCATTTCGATGGATTAATACCGCTTACTCCAGTAAATTCGGGAGTAATATTTGCCGTGCCCCAAAAATTATGTTGGGCGGTAATGGGCTCATATTCCATACTGAATAACTCATTCCCCTTTTCTCCTGCTTTATTATGATAAATATCATTTTGCAAATCCGCGATTCCTCCGATACTCATCTTACTGTAGAGAAAATAGATGATTCCTCCTCCGAGGCGCCCTGCCTCATTCTCAACTATATGATTATTTGCTAAGATACCATGAGAATACCAGGCAGAAAAAACCCCACCGCCTTCTACCTCAGCAGAGTTTCGGAAAATAATATTATTCAATATCTCCCCTTTAGAATCGTAACTTCCGCAATAGATTGCTCCCCCATATGTGCTGGTATTCTCAATGAATTCATTTCCCTTAATGCGAACCCAGACAGCCCGGTAATAGATTCCGCCACCCAAATAGCCACTTTCATTTTGGATGAACCTGTTGTTTTGGATTGTTGGACCGATTATTTCGGGAGGAGATTCAGGCTGCTGCGAGGAGGGCTTCTCTGCAAAGATTCCCCCACCACCATACCCAGCAACGTTAAAGCCAATGAAATTATTATAAACCAAGGCCTGAGAATTGATCAGCCTTAGGCCACCTCCTAAAGCATCTGCTTTGTTATTCACAATCCTATTATTGCGAATCACAGGAGAACAATTTTCCACCGAAATACCTGCACCATCGTAGGCCATACCGTTCTGAATTGTAAATCCGTCAATTACCGTTGTGGAATCAAGGCCATTAAAATGTAAGTCAAGAACGCGTCCCTGATTTCCTCCATCGATGACGGTACTGGAAGCACCATTTACGGATGTAAGGAAGATTCCATAAGTCGCTGGCCAGACAATGTTTTCATAATAAACACCATCGTTAACCAGTACCGTATCTCCAGAAAATGCCGCATCTAATGCAGACTGAATATCAGGGTAATCTTCAGGAACCCGCAGGACAGTTGGACCAGTCTTGGCAGCAACGCCGGTGGCCTGGCCTTGAGCAAATGCTGAGAAGAGGAAAACAACCATCCCCAATAGGCCAATAAGCTTGAGTGATTTATCCATTTCTTCTATTACTCACCGCTCAGCGGTTCTTTCACTATGGGGACCTGGTTTACAGGTAAGTCTCGTAGACGTTGAACCAGACCGCTGGGCCATCTGATCTCCAGAAGGTCTACCTTCGTTCTTTTCCCCAGGCCGAAATGGACGCGCATGTCATTCTGCCCCATGTATCCGGAGCTGCTTCTCACCTCTCTGATCTGGACCAGCGGGCCGCTGATCAGTTTTATCCTGGCCCCGATACCATCCCTGTTGCTTCTTGTGCCTATTGTCTTCACCATCAACCAGTTGTTCCGATTACCGCCGTCGTTTCGAAGGAGGTTAGGGGTGGAGGCCCGGTTTGTGACGAGGATATCAAGGTCACCATCGTTGTCATAGTCGCCGAAGGCGCTACCCCGGCTGACCGCTAAGATACGAAAACCCGGTCCCATCACCTGGGAGACATCGGTGAAGGTCCCATCCCCATCGTTGGTAAAAAGTTGATTGGTCTGGGCGTAGGAAACCGTGCTGTTGACAAGCCGGATATCGGGATCCAGGTGGCCATTGGCGACGAAGATATCAAGGTCACCATCGTTATCGTAATCGAAAAACCCTGCGCTGAACCCCAGATATGCCAGACTCTCCCTTCCCAAACCCGCTTGAAAGGTGACGTCGGTGAAGAAGCCATTCCCTTCGTTCTGGTACAGGGTGTTGTGATCCATCTGATAGGTGGCCACGAAGATATCGAGATCCCCATCGTTGTCGTAGTCACCGAAATCGGTACCCATCCCAGCTTGAATATGACCATCCCCCGCGCAGGCCACGCCAGCGATAAGTCCTATCTCGGCAAAGGTTCCATCCCCCTCATTCCTGAAGAGAAATTTGGCCACGGTGTCGTTGGCCACGTAAAGGTCGAGATCGCCGTCATTGTCGTAGTCTCCGAAGACAAGCCCCATGGCCTTCCCTCGCGGATTGAAGACCCCCGCTGCCTTTGTCACATCGGTGAAGGTGCCATCCCCGTTATTCCGATAGAGGATATCCGATACCCCATTGTATTCACTCGGGTGGCAGTACAGCTTTAGCTTAGGTGACCCGCATGGTTTATGTGCCTCGATGGAGAAGTCCACATAGTTGCCCACGTAAAGATCAAGATCGCCATCCCCGTCGTAGTCAGCAAACGCTGCTCCTGTGGCCCATCTCGGATCTCCCACCCCTGCTTCGGCGGTCACATCGGTAAAGGTACCGTCCCCATTGTTTCGGTATAAGACGTTGGGGCCGAAATTGGCCACATATATGTCCTGATCGCCATCGTTGTCATAATCCGCCATCGTCACAGCATACCCATAACCCGTGTCTCCAACCCCTGCTTCCAGACTCACATCGGTGAAGGTGCCGTCACCGTTATTACGGTAGAGGACGTTTCGGGGGATGTCCTTTGATTGATAACCTGGCAGGGGGGCTCCGTTGACCAGGTAGATGTCCTGATCCCCGTCATTGTCATAGTCAAAGAAGGCCCCTCCAGAGCACATGGCCTCCACGAAATATTTCCGACCGCTGGCACCATCTGTGTGGCGAAAATGGATCCCGGCCTCAACGGCCACATCCACAAACTGAACCCCTTCAGCTCCTAGGAACTGGGGGCTGATGAGCATCAGTAGGTAGGTTAAAGAGGCCACTTTAAGGGGACTTGATGGAATCATTGCTCTTCACCCCTCTCCTGGCCTTTTTGAAGTTCCCTGAACCGCTGGAACTCCTGCCTGGCCTCTTCTCCCCTTCCCATTGACCTGTAGGCCTGGGCCAGTCCGAAGTGAGGCAAGGCAAAGTTAGGGTCAAGTCGACTGGCTGCAACGAAAGCCTCAGCCGCTTCCTTAAACCTGTTCTGCATCAAATAGGCGTTGCCCAGGTTGTAGTGAGCCATCGCAAAGTGGGAATCGAGCTGGACGGCCTTCTTGAAAGAACCGACCGCCTCGGCTGCCTGTTTCTGCATCAGATAGGCGTTTCCCATGTTATAATGGGCAAGGGCGTAGTCTGGATTGAGTTTGACGGCCTTTCGATACCGTTCAAGGGCCTCTTCATACCTCTTCTGCCTGAAATAGAGGTTACCAAGATTGAGATGGGCAATGGCAAGATTTGGTTTAAGCTGGATGGCCCTTCTGTATTCCTCCTCAGCTTCTAAATACCTGCGTGCCCTCGAATACAGGCTGGCCAAAGCAAGGTGGGCCTCCGCTACATCGGGGTTTGCAGCAACCCTGTTCTCCTGGTGACCGATCTCCTCGGCCAATGCATTCAACCATTGATATATTTCAAGTTCCTGCTTCCCCTCTTCCACCTTCCCCTGACGCACATATAGGGTTCCCAGGTTATAGTGTGCCTTTGCGAAATTCCTGTCGTGCCGGATCGCCTGTTTAAAGGCTTCTATCGCCCTCTCATCCTCCCCTGATTGACTGTAAGCCAGCCCGAGGTTATAGTGGGCATATGCAAACCCTGGTTTGAGCCTGATGGCCTCTTTAAACTCCTTTATGGCCGCTTCCACCTGTCCCTGGGTCAGGAGAGCCCTCCCAAGTTCACAATGGGCATGTGGAAATTGAGGGTCGAGCTCGATCGCCCTTTTCAGCTCCCCGAGGGCCTCATCATATCTATTCTGCGACAGGTAGATCTGTCCAAGTCTGAAATGGGCATGGGCAAGACCTGGATCGATGCGTATGGCTTCCCTGAATTCCTCAATGGACTCTGCTACCCTCTCCTCGAGCAGATAGACAATCCCCAATTTGTAATGCGTCAGTGCATAATCAGGCTTGAGGGCTATGACCTTCTTATATTGTTCGATGGCACCGTATCGATCATGATATTTCACCATGGCGTTTTCAAGATGATAGTGGGCTTCAGCAGAGTTTGGATTGATCTGGACGGCCTTTCTGAACATCCCTGCAGCCTCAACATACCTCCCCTGTCCGAAGAGCCTCAGCCCCTGGTCGAAATGTTTTCTGAACTGGGGAGATTCTCTGCGTCCACAGCCGGACAGGAGTACCGTCGCCGACAACAGCATCACCGTTATAGGAAACGCCCTACCCGTCCACGAGAATTTAACGTTTATCCCCTTCTTCAAGCTGTACATCCTTTAACCTCTCCGTACATTACGGGAACAGATTCCTGA
>DTYK01000309.1 GCA_012961925.1 Candidatus Latescibacterota bacterium | reverse complement strand
GTGGAGTTCGTAGTATCCGGCCTGGCTCGGGTTTGACGGGTCGGAGACGTCGATTATCTCCAGCCCAGTAGTGCAGTAGGTGACATAGGCATAATCACCGGACACATGGACAGCGCTCAATGAGAGGGGATAGCGATACATGAGGTAGTAGCCAACCTCGTTCGGACTCGAAGGAATGGATATGTCCACTATCTGGAGACCATTGTCGCGGGCTACATAGGCGTAATCACCCTGGACGGCAACGCCGAACGCATAGGCGTATGGGTACCCACCCGCATAGGTTGATACTGTAACAGCAGCGCTCGGGTCAGCCACATCGACAACGACCAGCTTCCCTTGCTCGGCAAAGGTTATCGTCGAACAGAAGGCGTAATCGTTTAAAAGATCAATTCCTGTCACGCCACCGTTCACATCTAATACCTTTACCTTTAGCGGCTCAGCCGGATCAGACACATCGTAGATATGGAGTTGGCCACTCCCTATGTAAACGTAGTTACCTGAGACATAAATGTCATCTACGGCTGATCCTCCTATGTACTGCTCTCCCACCTCCCTCGGTCTTGAAGGGTCGCTCACATCAATCACATGGAGCCTGCTGTTCCAGTTTGAAGGAAGACCTGTATCGGTCAAAAGATAGGCATAATCCCCCTGCACGTATACCGCCCTGGCAATATCACCGGCAATATAATATCCAACCTCTTGTGGCGAATCCGGCTCGGATACATCCAGTATGAGAAGCCCCTTGTCTCTGCTGGCCAGGTAGGCATAATCATCTTCAACATAAGTATCGTATATCTCTCCTTCATAATAGCCTACGAACTGGACGTTGGGACTGTACTTTGCTACCTCTTCCCTGGCACAGCCGTTCATCAGCACCGCCAGAACTACAACTGCCACCAAGTTGATTATCCACCTCATCTCTAACCACCACCTTTAGCAATCTATAACGTCCAACAATAGTAAGTCAGACCTTTTAGCGATTCTGTGACAGGATTTGACCCGATAACCAGGTCAGATGAAGTTTTATTGAGAACGGAGACAGGTTGTTCTCAAGTTCATTCGCCTTTTTTGACGGCTCCGCAGACTTCCGCCCATATCTTACAAGAGCCCATACACAACATAACCGCCGCAATAGAACCGAGGACGGCCGGTATTATACAGATGTAATTTACCGTCCAGAACCCCCAGTTACCGAAAACAGGGGTACCAAGCCACGCCCCAATCCACGCCACTACGAGCTGACACCAATAGCCTGCAGTAGTTCTTACCTTTAAGAGATAGTACCAGATCAAGGAGACAGCCACGGCTATAATGGTCAGCCACAACCAGGACAAAAACGGCAGATACACTAACTGGTTTT
This sequence comes from Candidatus Latescibacterota bacterium, assembly GCA_012961925.1. Classification (GTDB taxonomy): domain Bacteria; phylum Latescibacterota; class MVCY01; order MVCY01; family DTYK01; genus DTYK01. Next base: position 2,271 of record DTYK01000309.1, on the reverse strand, counting down.
CCATCGCTCATCACCTCTTTTAAGGCGAAGCACTGAAAAGGTCACACCTGTCTCCGTCCTTGATTTTTTAATTCGGAATTAACCCTTCTGGGTTTCACCTGATTGCTCTTTTTACCGTCAGTTTTCTCCAAGGGAGAAGCTGTGGAGCCTGTAGCCGTAGATCCTCTTCATCAGCTATTCTTATCCCTTATTAGCCTCCTCCCCACCGAAATCCACCACAGGGACATCGTAAGTAGGCCAAAGATCGCTAATGTTCCCCAATCGGAGAGGGGCCCCATCCAACCTGTCGCAAACTGAGTCCTGATTCCTTGCCAGACAAGGATCGACAGAAGTATTCCGACCAGGGCATCTCCGGCGATCAGTCCGGATCCATAAAGGACACCTGCTTCCCGCCCTTCTGCCAGCATCTCTCCTCTTGACCTCTTCTCGACGAACCCGCGCACGAGGCCACCGATAATAACCGGAGTAGAAAGCTCTATCGGAAGATAAAGCCCCACGGCAAAAGGAAGGGATGAAACACCTACAAGTTCTACGAACAGTGCAGTGGCCATCCCTATGAATACAAAGGTCCAGGGGATCGCCCCCGTCATCACCCCCTTCACAACCATTGACATCAGCGTGGCCTGGGGAGCCGGTAGTTCGGCAGAACCTATACCATATCCTTTGTGGAGGATAAGGACCGTCCACCCAACAACAAGCGCAGAGGTCGCCACACCTAAAAATTCCCCTATCTGCTGTTTCATCGGAGTGGCGCCGACGAGAAATCCCGTCTTCAGGTCCTGGGAGGTGTCGCCGGCAATTGCCACCGCTACGCAGACTATTGCACCGACGCTCAGGGCCGCCACCATTCCGGCCTGACCTCTCCAGCCAAAGGCCACGAGTATAAGGCTGGTGGCAAGCAATGTGGCTATGGTCATCCCTGAGGCAGGGTTCGATGAGCTTCCAATGAGCCCAACTATCCTTGAGGAAACTGTGACAAAGAAGAAACTGAAGATTACGACCAGGATCGCCCCTATCAATTTAACCGGAACCTGGGGGATGAACGCCAGGATCACGGCCGCCGCTGCAGCCCCTATCAGCACGACCAGCATAGGGAGATCTCTTTGAGTCCTCCTTCTAACTTCATTCGCGCCAGAGAGACCATGGATGATTTCACGGAACCCTAACTTGAACGACCGCCCGATTGTAGGGGCCGCCTTGATCAGGCTCGCAACCCCACCAAGGCTGACAGCACCCGCACCTACATATCTTATATAGTTCGTCCATATCCCATGGGCATCAAGCGCCGATATGGGAACCGTCGCAGGGAAGAGGGGCTCGGTAAGACCCCTCCCTATGACGGTGATTGCAGGGATAAAGACAAGCCACCCCAGTGCACCACCGGCAAAGAGGTATGCAGCAATCCTGGGCCCGATTATAAACCCAACCCCTAAAAGAGCCGGCATCGCATCCACCCCAATCTTCATGTTTGCACCTCTAAAGAGGTTCCATTGGGGGTGCTCCTTCCACAGCCCGAGACCGCCCATCAGAAACTTATATACTGCACCGACACCAAGGCCGGTGAAGACCCTCTTTGCCTTCACCCCGCCCGTATCACCGGCTATTAGCACCTTTGCACAGGCTGTCCCTTCTGGATAGGGAAGACTCTTGTGCTCCTTAACTATCAAGAATCTCCTCAGAGGTATCATAAAGGCCACCCCAAGCCACCCACCAATCAGCGAAATGAGAAATATCTTCGTAATCTCAGGTTTCAAACCCCATATAATCAGCGCCGGGATCGTGAAGATCACCCCGGCAGCTAAGGACTCACCTGCCGAACCGATGGTCTGAACCATGTTATTCTCTAAGACGGTGCCCCTCCTCAGCATGCCCCTGAGGATTCCCATGGATATCACAGCAACGGGAATAGAGGCGCTCACCGTCATGCCGACTTTCAGACCGAGGTAAGCATTGGCAGCGCCGAAGACGATCCCCAACACAGATCCCATGATAATGGAAGTGACTGTGAATTCAGAGGTTAACTCCGATTCCGGAATATAGGGTTGATATTCCTCCGGAGTCGACTCTAATGGGCTACTTTTGTCATCCTTCAGCATATCTTCACCCCAGATTCTATGGGTCTTCAGTGTTCAATTTCCCGGATCAAAGTTTAAGCAAAAAGAAAAATCTCCCCACACCTTAAAAGGCGAGGGGAGAACAGAATTATCACATAGACGATGACTAACCTGCAAAGATGGCATCAAATAAGATCGCAATTTCCAAGCCTTCATC
>DTYK01000308.1 GCA_012961925.1 Candidatus Latescibacterota bacterium | reverse complement strand
GTCTCCTGCGTTCAGTGGGGAGGGAGCGCTTTTCGTCAGCGTTCAGGTTCAACCCGGGACTCATTACCACCAGTGGGTGGGTATTGGGCCCGAAAGGGCATCGAGTCCGGTGTTTCAGTGTCTTGCAAGTCTAAGTCGAATATAAGGGGAGAAAAGGTTGAGGATGAACCAGTTACGGAAGCCGATTGTTGCCATAATAGGACGTCCAAACGTCGGGAAGTCATCACTTTTCAATCGGCTCATAAGAAATTTGGCTGCTGTCGTGAACGACAGTCCAGGTATAACCCGGGATCGAAACTACGCTGAAACCGAATGGAATGGACGTGCCTTTATCATAGTTGACACCGGGGGGTATGTACTTCGCACCCGTGACAGGATGGAACTTATGATCAGGCAGCAGGTTCAGGCAGCAATAGATGAGGCGGATATGATCCTCTTTCTGGTGGACGTCTCGGTGGGAATAACCGATCTTGATCTTGAGATAGCGCGGATCCTCCAGAAAGGTGGGAGGCAGTGTCTGCTCGCCGTCAACAAGGTTGACACCTTTAAACAGGAGCCTGATGTAGCCCAGTTCTACAACCTTGGCCTTGGGGAGCCGATCCCGGTCTCAGCCCTCACCGGCAGGAATTCCGGGGACCTCCTGGATGCCATCGTCCAGTACCTTCCCGAACAGGAAGAGCTACAGGAGGAGGAAGAAGAGGGGATCAAGGTGGCCATACTCGGCCGTCCAAATGTTGGGAAGTCATCATTCGTGAACACTCTGCTGGGCCAGGAGAGGATGATAGTTGACGAAACACCGGGAACTACCAGAGATTCAATCGACACAAAGTTCGAACATAATGGGAAAAAGTTCGTTCTCATAGATACTGCAGGCCTGCGTAAACGGAGCCGAATCAAGGAGCAGGTTGAATTCTACAGCTCCCTCAGAGCGCTCCGAAGCCTTCAGCGGTGCGATGTGGCACTTGTATTGAGCGATGTGACCGACGGATTGGTAACACAGGACAAAAAGATCCTATCCCAGGCAAACAGATTCGGCAAAGGCATAGTCCTTGCAGTGAACAAATGGGACCTTATCAAAGGAGACGCTGATGAGGCCAGACGACTCTCCGAACAGGTCGGACGGGAACTCATCTCCATGAACTACGTCCCAGTGATTTATACGTCGGCCCTCACAGGTGAAAACGTTCACGAGAGCCTTGCCCTGATCTGTAGTGTGTATGACAACTGGGGTCGAAAAGTGCCCACCTCTCATCTGAACAGGTTTCTTTCAGCGATGAGAGGGGAGGGGCGGTTAGCACGATCGGGGGTTATGTCTCGTGTCAGGCTTGTCTACGGGACTCAGAAGTCCACAAGGCCGCCGACCTTTATTTTTTTCGCAAACAGGCCGGATCTCATCGATGATGGGTACAGAAGATATGTCGAAAACAGGTTAAGGGAAGAGTTCGGGTTTGAGGGGACGCCGATAAGGCTCCTGTTCAGGAGGAAGTGAAATTGGGGACGTAAAGAAAAGTAACATATAAGTCAAACCTCACATAGGAGAGTAAAAGATGTTAGCGCGAAAGGCATTTTGGAGGATCGTATCGGTCCTTGTGATGCTCGGATGGTTATCCACGGGGATAGTGACCGATGGGACCTGGGCGTCTGAACCGAACCTGTACACCCAGTTGCGAGTGCTGGCCGATGTTCTGACTATCGTCAGGGACAACTATGTGGATGAGGTTGATCAGGCAAAGCTGATAGATGGGGCCATTGACGGTGTTTTAAGTGAACTTGACCCTCATTCCAATTATCTGACGCCGGAGGAGTTGGACAAAACCATTGAGAGGATCCGCGGCGACTTTGAAGGAATAGGAATAGAGTTCGATATCAGGGACGGGTTCCTGACGGTAATAGCCCCGATCGAAGGTTCTCCATCTGACAGGCTTGGTATCAGAGCAGGGGATAAGATCGTCAAGATCAACGGAGAGTCCGCGATCGGCATCACCCGACAAGAAGTCTTTGAGAAACTTAGGGGCCCGAAAGGGACGAAGGTCAACGTATCGATCAAACGGGAAGGAGAAGAAGAGCTTCTTGAATTTCAAATCGTAAGGGACACAATCCCCATTTATAGTATACCCTGTGCCTTTCTAATCACTCCAGAAATTGGTTACATCCGTATATCGAGGTTTTCCACGAGGACAAGCGAGGAACTTGAGGATGCCTTACGGAGACTGGAGGCAAAAGGGATGAAGAAGCTCCTATTAGACGTCAGGTGGAACGGCGGAGGCCCGCTTGCCCAGGCCATCGAGGTAACAGACAAATTCATAAATGAGGGGAAGATCTGTTACACAAGGGGGAGAATCCCGGGATCGATCACTGACTTTTATGCAAGCCGGAAAGGCACATATACTTCAATCCCGTTGATTGTCATGATCAATCACGGAAGTGCAAGTGCCTCTGAAATCCTTTCAGGGGCCATTCAGGACAACGATCGAGGATTGGTCGTTGGACAAACCAGCTTCGGTAAGGGGCTGGTCCAGAGAGAGTATAAACTCAGGAACGGCGGAGCCTTGTTCCTGACCACCGCCAAATGGTACACCCCCAGCGGTAGGTTGATTCAGCGTCCTTATGAGGGAAAAAGCAAGGCAGACTATGTGGCAGAGGCCTTCGAGGACAACAAAGCTCCGGAGGTTGACAAACCGGTCTTCTATACTGTTAAGGGAAGAAAAGTGTATGGCGGAGGGGGAATTACACCGGATGTGATATTGGAATCCCCACCGCCTATAAGAGTTAGGGAACACCTTAAGGGCAAGAATGCCTTCTTTGAATTCGCCATCCGCTATGTTGGGGGCCATCCAAAGATTACAACGGACTTCGATGAGTTTCGCAAGGATTTCCAGGTTACGAACCAGATGATCAAAGATTTCAAAATGTTCCTTGCGGAGAAAGGGATTGACTTCGAAGAGACGGAATTTGAGGAGAACATAGACGTCATCAAAAGGTCTATTAAGGCGGAGATTGCGGGCGAATTATGGGGTTCAGAGGAGAAGTACCAGATCTATGTGGAGGGGGACCCAGAGGTCCTACAGGCCCTGAATCTGTTCGACAAGGCAGAAGCCCTCCTCGGGCCGTGACAAGGTAGCCCTGATTGCGTAGGGGTCGGACATCACGCTTGACAGTAAATATTCAAGGTTCGGCGGAAAGCGAAAAAAATCATGTGGAAGGGGAGACACTATGCACAAACTCCGTATCGGCATCATCGACCTTGTCGCCAAAGCTCCTACTCGAAAATTGTACGAACGCGTCATGAATGCCAATTTCGCGAGTATTATGCCCCAAGTCATAGCCACGTGGTGCGAAGAAGAAGGACATAACGTTACACTCGTGTGCTACACTGGCTTTGAGAATCTTATCAAGGAGTTACCGACCAACGTGGATCTTATCTTCATAGGATCATTTACTCAGTCTGCACAATTAGCATACGCGTTGAGCAACCTATTACGATCGAACGGCGCTGTCACCGTTCTTGGCGGTCCCCACGCGCGCTGCTATCCGCAGGACGCGCTGCAGTACTTCGATTACGTCCTGGGCTTCACCGACAAGGCTGTGATCCGTGAAGTCTTGCATGACTGCTCGCAGCATAGACCAATCGGCTTGCACATCACTGCCAGACAGCAGCCCGCAACGCTCCCTGGAGTATGCGAGCGCTGGAAGTTCATCGAGCAGACTCTCCAGAAGGCACCTCTTATTAAGATCGTTCCGATGCTCACGAGTTTAGGGTGTCCGTATACCTGCAGCTTTTGTATTGACTCGGTCGTACCATATCTGCCCCTGGACCTCGATGTGATCAAGGAGGACCTACGGTTCCTTTTGCGGAAGATGCGGCGGCCGCGTGTAGGCTGGCACGACCCAAACTTTGGTATTAGATTCAACGACTGCATGGACGCAATCGAAGAGGCTGTGCCTCCCGGTAGCATCGATTTCATCGCCGAGAGCAGTCTGTCCCTCCTATCGGAACGGAATCTGAAACGACTGAAACGAAACGGATTCATAGGCATCCTACCTGGTATTGAGTCCTGGTACAGCATGGGCAAGAAGTCGAAAACAGGTGAGATGAGGGGGATGGACAAGGTCCGTCACGTCTCCGAACACGTCAATATGATTTTGAGATACCTGCCTTACGTACATACCAACTTCATCCTGGGGTTAGATGTAGACGAAGGATCAGAACCATTTGAGCTCACAAAACGGTTTGTTGACATGACGCCAGGCGCGTTTCTTGCCTTTTCGCTGCTTTCAGCGTTTGGACAGGCTGCGCCGTTCAACCTCGAATACCAACGCGCCGATCGTGTTCTACCATTCCCATTCCACTTTTTGAACAATAATCACGCTATGAACGTAAAGCCGAAGCACTATTCCTGGCCTGAATTCTATGATTACCTGATTGATTTGACCAGGCACACATTTTCATGGCACGCAATTATCAAACGCTTCAAAGCGAACAAGGGCATAATCCCACGATGGATGAACGTGCTGCGGGCAGTTTCGTCAGAAGGTTTCGGTAGGATCAAATACTATACTGAAGTGCGTCGACGCCTCGATACCGACCCGCAGGTCCGTCGATATTTCGAACAGGAGACGAACGAGCTTCCAAAGTTCTATGTGGACCAGATACGAAAGGACCTGGGACCGCTGTGGGAGTGGCTTCCGAAAGGGGCCCTGTATCACGACCCAAATGCTTATTTCATCTCAGAGAAAGAAAAGTCTCTAATGCCGTTGAGCATTAGAGCGGCGACTTGCTCGCGGCAAACTGTCGTTACTGCCGAATAATAACGTTCTGTGCATATAACCCCGAGAGGCGATACATACCCTTGCCCCGTTCATCATCCTATAACTGCCCTCCACAGGGAGTGACCACCAGATAAAACTTCCCATCGATAAAGAGCCAATAACCTTCCCGGCCGGTTTTATGCGTTGCACAAAAACCGGCTATTTTTCCCTTGTCAATAGGCGATAATATTGCTATATTTTACTGGTTAAGTTATTCATACGCCGCACAATTGACGTCGTTATGGGGTTTTTTGGGGCAACCAGCGTTTAAGGCGAGATCTTAAAATTTATGTCAAGTTTTTGAAAGCTTTGTACTTTTCTTTACAAGAAAAGTACCAAAAGAAAGGAAGGAAGGATAAGAAGTGAAGACCTCTTGTCGGTTTGAGGTCGGAGACCTCGTTAGGTAGCATCTAATTACCCATTAACTTAATAACGTAGTTACTTAATAACGACTTAATAACTGTTCAGGGGGATGGATGTCCGAGGACAGTAAGATCGTCATAAGGGGTGCGAGGGAGCATAACCTGAAGAACATTGACGTTGAGATCCCTCGTGACAAGCTCGTTGTGATTACGGGGTTATCGGGCTCGGGTAAGTCTTCGCTCGCTTTTGACACCATCTATGCGGAGGGGCAGAGGCGGTATGTCGAGTCGCTTTCAGCCTATGCCCGTCAGTTCCTCGGGTTGATGGAGAAGCCGGACGTCGATTATATTGAAGGGCTCTCCCCTGCAATCTCTATCGAGCAGAGAACGGCCGCAAAGAATCCCCGCTCGACAGTTGGAACCGTTACCGAGATATATGATTACCTCAGGCTCCTGTTTGCAAGGATTGGAATACCTCACTGCTACAAATGTGGTAAGGAGATCTCAAAACAGACGATAGAGCAGATAGTGGACGCCGTGCTGGACCTTCCTGTCGGCACGAAGATTCAGATCCTTGCGCCCCTTGTACGAGGTCGTAAGGGAGAATACCGTGAACTCTTTGTGCAGGCGAAAAAGGACGGTTACGTGCGTGTTCGTGTTGACGGTCAGATATTGCCCCTGGATTCTGAGATCAAACTGGACCGATATAAGAACCATTGGATAGAGGTGGTAGTAGACCGGCTGGTTGTGGATCCAAAGATCAGCAGACGGCTTGCCGACTCCCTTGAAACGGCCCTTGGTCTGGGAGGCGGGGTGGTACTGGTTGATGTGATCGGCCAGAAGGAGATGCTCTTCTCACAGCATTTTGCATGTGTGGATTGCGGAGTTAGCTATGAGGAGATCGAACCGCGACTTTTCTCCTTCAATAGCCCCTATGGCGCCTGTCCAGACTGTGATGGGCTTGGCACTAAGATGGAAATCGACCCCGATCTGGTCATACCTGATCCCGAGTTATCAGTGAATCAAGGGGCGATAGCCCCCTGGGGTCTACCGAGGGAGCGTTGGTTTTACCGCCATCTGCGTGAGATCGCCAGCCGCTATGGATTGGACTTCGATGTGCCTTTCCGGCAATTGACCCAATCCCAGCAGAAGATCCTGCTTTATGGAACCAGGAAGGGGGACTTT
>DTYK01000307.1 GCA_012961925.1 Candidatus Latescibacterota bacterium | reverse complement strand
TCCCCTCAAGCAACATCCTCACACCCATCTCGATCTTGGCCTTGTCCATCTCCAGCACTTCCTCAGCGGTTAACGGGAGGGAGTATGGTCTTCCTCGCTTCGAAGGGAACCCGCAGAACTTGATGCTGCAGCTGCTGGTTCGGCTACTCTTTTCTCACCTTTGGCCCTTTGTCCTGTGGTTGGTCGTCTTCCTCTGGAGCTGCGCCTCCGTGAACCGGTCCTATTCCCTTGTTCTTGACTTATGATCTCGTCTATCTGTACACCGTTTAAGACCTCACGTTCCAAAAGGGCAGCGGCAAGGGCATGAAGTTTGTCGATGTTCTCCCTCAGCAGTTTGATAGCCCTTTTCTCTGCCCCTTCCACAAGATTGCGCACCTCTTCATCGATAGCAACGGCTGTCTTCTCACTATAATCCCTGTGTTGGGCGATCTCCCTGCCAAGAAAGATCTCTTCCTCTTTCTTGCCGAAGGTCAGAGGCCCCAGCTTCTCGCTCATTCCCCAGTCACAGACCATCTTCCGTGCCAATACTGTAGCCTGTTCAATGTCATTTCCTGCCCCCGTGGTGACATCATCAAAGACGATCTTCTCCGCTGCCCTTCCGCCGAGCAGATGGGTCAAGACCCTTACACAATAAGCCTTTGAATGTGTGTGCCTTTCGTCCAGAGGTAGGTAGTGAGTCAGGCCAAGGGCCCTCCCACGGGGGATAATCGTCACTTTATGAACAGGATCCGCACCGGGGGTCAGCTTCGATACCAGTGCATGTCCCGCCTCATGATAGGCAATGCTCCTCTTCTCATCTTCTGAGATGACCAGACTCCTACGTTCAGCACCCATCATAACCTTGTCCATGGCCTCTTCGAAGTCTGCCATCGTCACCTTGTCACGGTCACGACGGGATGCCAGAAGCGTGGCTTCGTTAACTATGTTCGCCAGGTCGGCACCTGAGAGCCCGGGTGTTCCTCTGGCTATGATGCCCAGGTCCACATCCTCGTCAAGCGGGATATTTCTGGTATGTACCTTAAGGATCCCCTCCCTACCCTTCAGGTCGGGACGATCAATGACGATCTGACGGTCGAACCTGCCGGGACGTAAAAGGGCCGGGTCGAGGACATCCGGGCGGTTTGTTGCAGCAATTATAATAACGCCGTCCGTGGACTCGAAGCCATCCATTTCGACCAGGAGCTGATTCAGCGTCTGTTCTCTCTCATCGTGTCCTCCTCCGATTCCTGCCCCGCGAAGTCGTCCCACGGCGTCTATTTCATCGATGAAGATGATGCACGGGGCGTTGTTTTTGCCCTGGATGAAGAGGTCCCTCACCCTGGACGCCCCCACGCCAACAAACATCTCTACAAAGTCCGAACCGCTTATGCTGAGGAAGGGAACCTCAGCCTCCCCGGCCACAGCCCTCGCCAAAAGGGTCTTGCCCGTGCCTGGAGGCCCCAGTAACAGGGTACCCTTTGGAATCTTACCTCCCAACCTCTGGAATTTCGCCGGATCTTTCAGAAACTCAATCACCTCCCGAAGTTCCTCCTTCGCCTCATCCACTCCGGCCACGTCCTTGAAAGATATCTTCGGACGATCCTGGGTGAGGAGCTTGGCCCTGCTCTTCCCGAAGGAAAAGACCCCCCTGGGTCCGGCCTGCATGTGTCTGAAAAGCAAAAACCAGATCCCGAAGATCAGAATCCACGGCAATGTACCCATGAAGAAAGTCAGCCACCTCGCCTTTTCTTGAAAGGTGAACTCAACCCCATACTTCTCCCACTCCTTCTTGGTCTCTGAGTCAATCGTACCCAGATTTACCACGATCCTTCTTCCGTCTGTAAGTAAACCATGAAAATCGGTCTCAACGATCTTAGCGCTTTTGATATTCCCACCCTTTAAGAACCGAAGGTAGTCGGTATAAGAGACCTCCGTCTCACCGGAAAAGGCACTGCTGAAATATCGGTATGTAGTGACCGATATCAGGATCAGAAATACCCAGAAGATCAGTGTTCTGAGACCCTTTTTCCACTCAAAATTCTCTTTGTCCGGCGGTCTCTTCTTGGGCCTTGTTGAGGGAGGAACCTTCCTTCCTCGTCTCGGACTCCCTTTATCTTCTCTTCTCTCAGCCATGGTCTATTTCACCGTCCCTCTCGAATTGAATCTTCAAAACCTGCTTGCTCTCCAATGTTACCCTGCACAGCTCGTTTATCTCCACCCCCACCACCCAGAGCACTTTCTCCTGATCCACAAGCAACGGGATTTCATCCCTGAGGATGCGAGGTATTTTCCGATCGATTAAAAGGTCCTTTACCTTCTTTGTGTGCCCTTTCATGCCCAAAGGCTGGATCACATCACCTGTACAGCGACTTCGTACCGCAATCCCGCCCTTGATGGAATTTAAATCAAGGAATGCAACCTGGGGGTCGGAACCTAACCCTCCAGTTAGAAGGCCTTCCTGGGCAAGAATCTTAACGTAGAGGTGAGCGTCAAGTTCCCTCAGGTCAGTCCTGCCTGGTATGCTCACCGGCCTCCGGAATGGGGGCACATTCCCCCGCTTCAGGATGAGCAGGTCATCCCACTTCTGAGCGGTGATCTGGAAACCAAGTTGAAAAAGCCGGGATTTGGAAACCTTTAATTCAACGAGCCGCTCTATATCTTTAAATTCAGGGACAACACCTTCTGTCAATAGATAAAGGGCCTTCCGCAGGACTCTTCGTTTTATGGATATATGATAACCCAAAATCCTTTTAATATCAAGTATAATTTTTCTCTTGTCACGGTTTTTCATGACGGAGTTGAAGATCTGGCCAGCGGTCTCTTCGATGAATTCATCCTCGGCCCGTAGGATATCTGCCATCCTGTCAAGGGCCATCACGATCTTCGGATTATACTCCTGCTTGAGATAAGGAATGAGACTGTGTCTGATCCTGTTCCGAATGTACCTGAGGTCTTCGTTCGAACGGTCGTGCCTGAAGGTCAGCCCGCGGGTGGCAAGGAAATCGAGGATTTCCCTTCGGGTCACCTTTAATAACGGTCTGACAAAGAGGCCCTCTCTCACAGGGGGTATCCCCACCAGACCCTGAACCCCAGCTCCTCGCAATACGCGGAATAAGATTGTTTCGGCTTGATCGTCCAGGGTATGGGCGGTAGCGATCTTTTGGGCCGATACCTCTTCAGCAACCTCCTTCAGGAAAGTGTATCTCACCACCCTGGCTCCTTCCTCAAGGGAGAACCTGTGTTTCTTGAGGAATTCCCTTACATTCCGATATGCCACAGTAGCGGGAAGGTTATACTTAGCCGCCAGATCCCGGACAAACTCAGCATCTCGCTGTGAATCCTCCGCCCGCAGTCCATGATCAAGGTGCGCAACGTGTAGGCTGATCTCCAGCCGATCCTTAAGAACAGTGAGAATATCAAGGAGAGCAACCGAGTCCGGTCCTCCCGATACAGCGACCACCACCTTCTCGCCGGGAGCAAACATCTTAAACCGGGTTATGAAGTCCAGAACTCCATCTATCAATTCCATCCTGTCCCTCAAACAGAAATGACCTTTCCGTAATAGGAAAAAAACACTAAGTGCCTGTCTCTTTTATTGACAAACACAGTCCACTTGTTTATATTGATTTTGGGCCTTTGACCAATTTTGATATGTATTTGGCACAAATTTGGTACAAATTGAACATACTTAAATATACGTCTACTCTCTTTAAAAGTCAAGAAATTGCACGGTTTGAAAGGTACTTCGACATTTATCCGATAATTTCACATTCATTCAAGTCATGTTGGCACAACGTAGTGTTTAAGTTTCCAGGTCAGCCTCATTCAACCGTTCTATCGGACGGGTTGACGGGCACCGCCGTGAAGAAGGAACAAACCCGCGGAAAGTTCTACTAAGAGGAGGAGCTGTGAGATGACGCGAAGAGAGCTCAATATAGCCATTTTTGAAGGTACTGGGGAAGGTGTGCTTTGGCAACCACGTCTGGAGACGTGGATTAGCCACCACATGGAGCGTGGCACACTTCCCGAGCGCTTCCGTGGCATGAGCAACCTTGAGATCTACGATGCCCTTGGCTGTTCCATCCGCTACGCAGCATCCGCCGGTATAGAGCGCTTTGAGATCCGCGATGACATGGTGCGAATCGAGGAACATCACCCCAACCACACGGTATTGAGAGTTCGAACCCCTGTTGGTGAGATCTGTACGGTCTATCAGGACATCTGGGAAGACGGCAGGCTCGTGAACCACCGTATTAAAGACTTCCCTGTGAAGACGGTCAAAGATCTCCGCGTGGTGACCGATCTCGTTAACCGCCAGCAGTTCCGAGCCAATCCCGAGGACTTTCGTAGGGCTGCCAAGACGGTAGGCCACCGTGCTGAACCTACTCTGTTCCTTTCGAGCTCCGGCTTTACAGAGCTGGTCAAAACCTGGTGTGGATTACCCAATACGTATTACCTGTTGTATGACCACCCTGCTGAGGTAGAAGCTTACCTTGAAGCCTGCGATCGCAGAGACGACCGGCTGATAGACGAGGCATTGAAGCTTCCGTGTCGCATCTTCAACCTTGGCGACCATGCGACCAATGAGTTTACGCCTCCCCCTAGTCTGAAGAAATATCTGATGCCGAGGTGGCAGCGCATTGCTGATCGTTTGCACTCGGAGGGCCGTTTTGTGCACACGCACTGGGACGGCAACTCCCGGACGATACTCCCATTTCTGCACGAGACACGTCTGGATGGTGTAGAAGCACTGACTCCGGCGCCAATGGGTGACATAACCTTAGAGCAGATCAAGGAAGCTGTGGGGAATAAAATGGTTGTCCTCGATCTCCTGCCGGCGATTGATTTCCTTCCTTATCGCCCACTCAAGGAGGTGCTGGAATTCGCACGCAGGGTGATCGACATGTTCGCTCCAAAGCTCATTCTGGGGATATCTGATGAGATCTCCCAGGTCGGTCAGATCGAAAAGGTGGAGGCCATTTCTAAACTCGTTGATGAGATCTGCGGTCTCGCGGACTAAAAGACTATTTAAGAAACAACCGGAAGTCCCCTGGTACCTTGAGGGAAAGAAGAGATCGTGACCCTCTTTGATGAATACCTCCTCACCCTCAGGCATATCTTTGCATCCCACCTGGTAATGCCGAGAGTAGACCTGGTCGCCATCCAAAAGCTCATGGTCCACAAGGACATCAAAACCACAATGCGGTGTGCCCACTTCTCTCCAGACCACTAAAAAACCGCTATTGTATTGAGATAGATTGGCACCACTGCCCAGCATCAACAAAAAAGGCACCAAGAGCATCATGCTCTAAGTGCCTATAATTTCTATAAAATCACTGGTAGCGGTGGAGGGATTCGAACCCCCGACACGAGGATTATGATTCCCCTGCTCTGACCAACTGAGCTACACCGCCTGTGGAAGTAAAATATAACAGAAATTCATCTGTTGTCAAGCCAAAAATTCGCATCAGTAGGCCGGAGAAGTTTCTATTGACAAACCCGTCTTTCTATCTTATACTATTAGGCGAGTTAGTCTCCCAGAGGGGCATCTCGCTCCGCTCGGATGTTTTTAAAAGGCACCATGGCCCATATAGAAGAGAGGAAATTAATCAAATGGTTGGAAAGGTCCTTGACAGGTTGAGAATGGGGCTGCAGAAGACGCAGGCGGGGATATTGGAAGGGCTTTCAAGATCCATCAAAGGACATAGAACGCTTGACGAGGAGGTGCTTGATGAGATCGAAGCCACCCTGCTTCAGGCTGACGTAGGTCCTGAGACGACCTCAAAGATCATAAGCAGGATAAGGGAACGTGGGCGCCGCGAGAAGATGGAAGGGCTGAAGGCGGTCAAGAAGGTAGTGAAAGAGGAGATCCTGGCAATAATGGATTCTGCGCCTACAGCCGATATGAGTCATTCTATGTCGATCCCACGTCCATATGTCATTATGGTGGTGGGGGTCAACGGTACCGGGAAGACAACAACGGCAGGTAAGCTTGCCAGGAAGTTTGGCAAGGAAGGTAAAAAGGTACTTCTGGCAGCAGCAGATACCTTTCGCGCAGCAGCCACGGAGCAGCTTGAGATATGGGCAAAGCGCACTGGAGCAGATATTGTTCGCCATAAGAGTGGATCTGATCCAGCTGCTGTAGCTTTCGACGCCCTATCGGCCGCGCTCTCCAGGAGAACTGACATCCTGATCATTGATACAGCCGGCCGGCTCCATACCAGGACCAATCTGATGGAACAGCTCAAAAAGATTAAACGGGTCCTGGGGGGACTTCTCGAAGGTGCTCCCCACGAGGCACTCCTTGTTCTGGATGCCACAACCGGCCAGAACGCTATTCCCCAGGTTGACTATTTCAATCAAGCCGTAGGCATCTCAGGGATCGTTCTGAGCAAACTCGATGGCACCGCAAAAGGCGGTGTGGTTATCGCCATAAGGGACAGACTCAGTATCCCCCTGCGGATGATCGGGATCGGGGAAGGGCCGGATGACCTCAGGGACTTTGACCCGTCCGAGTTTGTGGAGGCGTTGTTCGGAGGCTAATTATTTAACAGCTAAAAGAGTGTATATCTGTCTTGCTTGGTATGGAAGGTCTCTTTGGAGGGTAATATGATCGTAAAGATTGCATCTGAGTTGTCTCTACGGGTATCACAGGTGGAAAAGGCTATTGAACTTCTGGAAGACGGTAACCGTATCCCATTCATCGCACGATATAGGAAGGAGATGACGGGTGGCCTGAACGAGGAACAACTGCATGAAATAGAGCGTATGTTGCGGAGTTTCAAAGACCTGGAAGCATATAAGGAGCGAGTCTTACAGACAATCACTCAACAGGGGCAACTGACACCGGAGCTTGAGGCCAGGATCACTCAGGCCCAGGGGATCAGGGAGGTGGAAGATCTCTTTTTTGCATTCAGAGGGAAAAAGCCATCGCGAGCTTGGCTGGCACATGAACAGGGCTTAGGACCTCTGGCCGAAATGATCCTTTCCCAGAATATCACCCAGGGGTCGGCTGAGGATTATGCCCTTCAATATGTCGATCCTGAGAGCGATCTCCTCACCACCGACGCTGTCCTTGCAGGGGCCAGGGATATCGTAGCCGAGAAGATAGCCGAAGATGCCGAGATCCGGGATATGGTCAGAAAATTCATGCTTCAGAAGGGAGTCCTCGTGTCGAGGGCCAGAAATTATCGGATACAGAGCGAGTTCGAGATGTATTATGACTTCAGTGACCCTATCCGAAGGATTCCAGCTCATCGAGTCTTAGCAATAAGCAGGGGGGAGCGGGAGAGGATTCTCAAGGTGTGGATCGACGTCCCAAAAGAGGAGATATACAAGAGAATGGAGGCTCATTTAATAAAAAACCAGTCATCGGTCTTTCTCAATGAACTGAAACTCTCCATACGGGAGTCTTACGATAGGCTTATAGCGCCATCGATCCAGCGTCAGATAAGGGAAGATTTGAACAGAAATGCAGAGGAACATGCTATTAGGGTCTTTGCCAAAAACCTGCGATCTATCTTGCTTCAGCCGCCCGTAAGGGATAAGGTGATCATGGGGGTCGGTTCCGGAACGAAGACCGGGTCAAAACTGGCTGTCGTGGATAGGAACGGAAAATACGTGGAAGGCGCAATAATTGATCTTAGTGAGGACTGGGAAGCAGCAAAACAGCAGGTTACAGAGATCATTAACAGGCACCAAGTGGATGTGATTGCCATCGGGAACGGTACCACCTACGATCCGACGGAGAAACTGATAGCCGAAATTATCTCGGCCTTTGACGGAAAACTCTCATATGCCATTGTTGATGAGGCCGAAGCCGGTGTATATTCGACATCAGAGGCTGCACAGGAGGAGTTCCCCGATCTGGAACCAGGCCTCAGAGGCAATATATTTATCGCCAGGCGACTTCAGGATCCCCTATCAGAGCTGGTCAAGATCAGACCAAGGTTCATCCGGGTGGGACTGTACCAACAGGACGTGGATCAGGGACTCCTGGAGGAAGAGCTCACCTTCGTTATGCAGTCATGCGTGAACCAGGTAGGAGTCAATCCGAACACCGCCTCACCGTTTCTGCTCGGATATGTATGTGGCATATCATACGAACTTGCAAAGGAGATAGTGCGACACAGGGAGGCGAAGGGTCAGTTCAAGGACAGAGAGGATTTAAAACAGGTCAAAGGGTTGAGCCAAAAGGAGTTCCTGCAATGCGCAGGCTTCCTCAGGATACCCGAGAGCGACAATCCCCTGGACAACACCTTCATCCATCCCGAATCTTATGGACATGTAATTCAGTTCCTGGAGAGATGGGGAAACGGTTTGGAAGACCTGAATGAAAGCGTCAAAGCCTTATGGGTGAAGATTAGACTTGCAGGAATGGATGTATCTCAGTTGGCCTCCGAACTTGGCCTGGGAGAACCCACCCTGAGGGATATACTGGATAACCTGAAAAGGCCAGGGTATGATCCCAGAGAAGAGATTCCTAGTCCGCTGCTCAGGACCGAGATGCCACAGATAGAGGAATTAAAGGAAGGTATGGTCTTAAAAGGAATTGTGAAAAACGTGGTCGATTTCGGCGCCTTCGTAGATATAGGCTTGAAAAAGAATGGGCTAGTTCATATATCGCAATTAAGCAACAAGTTTGTGAAGGATCCATCAGAAATTGTTTCGGTTGGTGACCTCGTCGATGTGAAGGTCATCGGAGTGGATGCCAAGAGAGGAAGAATAGCCCTTTCAATGAGATTGTAACCCATCCGTACCCCTTAGTTTTTCCTTGACAAAGCACGGAAAGTTAGCTATTATTAACTTATTGTTAGGACATGTTGAAGGGGTTATTTTCTCAGCCACACGTAAACATGCAGTTAGGAAGTCGTCACAATTAACAAGGAGTGCAAAAATGACATTCGGAATCACGGTATTAGCGTTTGTCGTCCTCCTCATCCTCGCCAGTGCAATCAGGATATTACGGGAGTATGAACGTGGTGTGGTGTTCAGGCTGGGGAGGCTGGTCGGTGCTAAAGGTCCTGGCCTTGTGTTGCTCATCCCTATAATCGATAGGATGGTGAAGGTGAGCCTGAGGACCGTAACGATGGACGTCCCGCCCCAGGATGTTATCACCAGGGACAATGTCTCGGTGAAGGTGAACGCTGTGATGTACTTCAGGGTGATAGAGGCGGAGAAGGCAGTGATTGAGGTAGAAGATTACCTTTATGCCACCTCCCAACTGGCACAGACAACCCTGAGGAGCATCCTTGGACAGGCAGAATTGGATGAGCTTCTGGCCGAAAGGGAGAAGATCAATACGGAATTACAGAGTATTCTCGACCAGCAGACCGATCCCTGGGGTATAAAAGTGTCCACTGTGGAGGTAAAGCACGTGGATCTGCCTGCCGAGATGCAGAGGGCTATGGCGAAACAGGCTGAAGCAGAGAGGGAACGCAGGGCTAAGGTCATTCATGCCGAGGGAGAGTATCAAGCTTCGAAAAGACTGTCCCAGGCAGCGGAGGCCCTATCCAAGCAACCGATGTCCCTGCAACTGCGTTTTCTGCAAACCCTTAATGAGGTGGCAGCCGAGAATAACTCAACCCTTGTCTTCCCCGTACCCATAGACCTGCTCACCCCCTTCCTTAAACACAGGGCTGAGTGATTTTTAACCGATAGTGTGAACCAATTAAGCAGGTAGATGCTAAGCTAAACAGCGGTCGGGAAATGGGAAAGGAAACAGGGAAAAGCGGTTGTTTCCCTTTCCTGTTTCCCGTTTTTCTATTTTTTCCATGGGAGGAGCATTGAAGGTATTGATAAGCTCGACCTCTTTCGGGAGGATCCTCAAGGAACCCAGGGATTTCCTGGAAGGTCGTGGATATGAGCTGATCGGAAATGACCTTGGTCGTCCCCTCAAGGTGGCTGAGCTCATCGAGCAATTGAAAGGGATAGACGGCTGCATCGCTGGCCTTGACGAGTTTACCGCCGAGGCCTTAGAGTCGGCCGAGGATTTGAAGGTAATCTCCAGACATGGTGCAGGCGTTGATAACATAGACCTAAAGGCAGCCACCAGGAAGGGCATTGTGGTCACCAATACCCCTTTTGTCAACAGCGAGGCTGTGGCGGACCTGGCC
>DTYK01000306.1 GCA_012961925.1 Candidatus Latescibacterota bacterium | reverse complement strand
GCCGCTATCATGTCCTTTGCGTGCGCCCTCACATCTTCGGGACTGCCGTACCTGAGGGTGAACTGCACGTCAGGCAACGCCTGGAAACATACCTTCCCGCTCAAAAGATCCCGCAGCCTTCCCAGCCCGTTCACCGTCAGGTCTACCCAGAACTGCTGTGCACCTGCCTCCACAAGGTCAGGGAGGATATCCAAAGTATATCCGTCCGAATGGAAAAACACATGCTTTCCAGCCTCTCTGACCCTGGCGAAAAGTCTTCTATACGCAGGAAGGAAGATCTCCCTCCAGACGGAAGGTTTGATCAAAAGCGACCTCTGGCTCCCCCAGTCGTCGGAAAAACCTATACCGTCGGGATCCAGCTCCAATAACCTCTCCGTCATCTTCAGGTTGAACTCGACGATCCTGTCCCGAAGCAGGAGGAGCTCGGGAGCACCCGCCGCTATGCCCATCATCACGTTCTCGAACCCCCGAAGCGCTATCATCCGTTCGAAAACGTTGCCAGCGCCGAAGACCAGATACTTGTCACCCCTCCGCTGCGCCAACCGCCTCTGTTCTTTGAGATCTATGCGTTCGGGGTCGGGCCACTGGTAGTTCTTCAAGGCCTTCCAATCGCTCAGGGGATGCAGCGTGACCTGGCCTCCGAAGCCTGGATGTGGCACAGTCCATACACATCCCCATTCATCCGTGAACTGGCCGGTCCGAAATGCGGATCCGTCCGGACGGACACCTTCGTCCCCGGCGAAATCGCTCGGAAAACGCCTGAGGAGCTCTTCGACTTTCTTGCCGTATTTATCGAAGACAGCGGGAACGAAGGCGTTGTTATGGGGAATTCGGTCCGGCCCAGAAAATTCAATAGCCGCAATCACCCTCTCACGGCTCGTCAACGACTTTGTCCCCATGACGAAATTCATTCTAAATCGGTCAATCCTGCACGCATACAGGTGCCCAGAAATGCGGCAGCGGTCCACAGTTGACTACCGGAACCCCGAACTTTCTTTCATACCGAACAGTATTGATTTCCTATCCTGTGTGACTGATCAAAAATCATGCCAATTTGGCAATTTAAACTCCAAACGCCTTTAGGGTCCTCTTCGCCATGGCTAGGGCCGTAGCCGGATCGGGCGTCAAATTCGCCTCCATCGAAAGGTACCCCTCATAACCGATCTGGTGGAGCGCCTCCATAACCTCAGTTAGGTTCAGGTGTCCCTGACCCGGCGGCCGGCGGTTGCTGTCGGCAAGGTGAATGTGCCAGAGCAGGGAGCCGGCATTCCGGATGGCCTGCCCCAAGTCGGCATCCTCGATGTTCATATGAAAGAGATCGGCGGTGACGCCCACCGCCGGCGAGTTCACATCCCGCACAAAGGCAACTACCTCATCCAGCCGGTTCAGTATGTTGGTCTCATAACGGTTGAGCTGTTCGATCGCTATCCGCACCCCTACCTCCTGTGCCCTCTCGCCGCAGAAGTACACAAACTCCCGCAGCCGTTTTAACCCTTCCTCTTTCGGCACATCTGGTGGAAGGGAGCGACTGCCCCCGCTGCCGAACGCCAGCAGGGAGATGCCCATATCTGAGGCCAGCTTGATCAGATCGCTGCTGTAGCGCTTGCTTCTCTGCTGCATCAGGGGATCTGAACTCAAGAGTTGCAACTCACCCGGATAGAGACCACAGAGCGCCGATATCTCCAGCCCTGCTGCATCTACCATGTGCTTGAGTGCCTTCGCCTCTCGCACCGTGACCTTTTCCGGATTGAACTGCCGGGTCACAAAAGGCTCGATGCCGTCATACGCAGCAGCATGAAGCAGCTTCAGGTTCTCCTCTGTCACATCCATAAGCCATGCCAGCTTCATAACCCCTCTCCTTCCTTAAGATATAACACCCTGTTTACGCAGATAGGCTATGCCCTGCCGATAGGGTTCGGGCCAGGTGAACGGCTCGAGCGTCAGAAGTCCATCGTAGTCATCCGTTTTTAGCCGATCCAGAATGCGGTCTAATGGTAGCTCACCTGCTCCCAAAGGCATGCAGATGTATTCACCGTCCCACCCCTTCCAGACCCGGTGGCGGGGATATTGTGCCCGTAAGGCCGGCGTACACTTCGCCACATCTTTGAGATGCACGTGAGCTATATGGTTTCTCAGGGTTTCATAAGCCTGTGACCAGGCCACACCGCTGGAT
>DTYK01000305.1 GCA_012961925.1 Candidatus Latescibacterota bacterium | reverse complement strand
CTGCCCTTATCACCAGATTAGCAGTGCCAAGTTTGTTCATCACATCCTGGATAAGATCTTTGAAATCTAGCGAGGGCTTTTGGTTGCCAAACATCAAATGTTGAACACCTGAAATAATCCCAATTTTACACTGTGGGCAGTCAGCGGTTCAACTTTCACCCCCTGAATCATGTCCATCCTCCTTTTTCCTTGCCGTAAGAAGATACTGAAAAACGAAGAAATCCTTCAGTTCATCCTGGTTCAAACCTTCTATGGTCACCCTGCCAAACCTGAGAGTCCCATCTCCCGAGCGTCCGAACTTCTCGTAATCGGTGCTGAGGTTAGCAAACACGTTTTGGACCTCGTAGCCGGAGGACTGGAACAGCCTGATCATCTCCCTTCTGGTGAAGAACCTGAGATGGGTCTCATCTAAGATCCCTTCGGCCTGATAGGTCCAGTTCCCTTCCACAAGATGGTTGATGACCCCTAAGAATCTGACGTTGGGAATACTCGCTATCAATACGCCATCATCACTCAGGTATCGCCTGAGTTTCTTTAAGGTCGTGCCCGGATCCCTCAGGTGTTCTAAGACGTCTGCACAGATTATGCAGTCGAAGCTCCTCGCGGGGAATGGCAGAGAGAGGACCTCTATATCCCCGACGATCACCTGGTCCAGGTACTGCTCGGCCTCTCTGGCGATCCGGGGATTGATCTCCACCCCCACCACCTCCACCTTCCTCAACTGTTTCATCCTTCTGCCCATACGACCGGCACCACATCCTACATCCAGGATCCTCACCACAGTCTTCGGAATCAATCCTACGATCTCCTCCCTCTCCTTCTCGTAATAGTCATGGGCCTTAGCGGCATGGAGGCGCAGATCAACCCTCTGCCTGTACGGTTGGACCTGAAGGCTTTTCGGCTTTTGAACTGCAGGGGCCGGTCCCTTCGGTGAAGGTCTCCGGGACAATCCTCTAACTATGACCTTCAGCATCTCATCGGTGCGATGGTCGTAAGTGTGTTTCCTCAGCACCTCCTCCCTACCCCGCAGGGCAATTTCTTCCCGTTCTTCCGGATGGAGGAGGTAGTACCTTGCAAGATCCACAAGTTCCTTCTCATCCCGGTATATTACCAGATGTTCCCTGTCCTTGAAAAGTTCTCCAAGTCCGCTTCTGGGTCCCTCGTCAGTCAAAAGCATACTGCCACAGGAGAGGGCCTCAAAGACCCTCATGTTAAGATCCCCCCTCACGGATTTGTTGAACACTATCCTTGCTCGGCTGAAGGCCTGGGCCATCTCCTCTAAGAAACATCGATCGATACGTACGTCAAAGTGGTTGCAAAGGACGCCCAGCAACCTCCTCCTCTCACGGTGGTCAGGGGTGAGGGACCCCACAAAGCTGATGTCATAGGCCTTAGCTACATCGAACTTCCTGTGGATATCAGGATCACAGCCCAGAGGGATCCAGTGGACCCTCTCCAGCCCTGCCCGTCGGAATTCCTCCAGATATTCCTTCTGAGCTACGAAGACGAAGTCAAATTTTCCGGCGACCTTTAGATGTTCATTTAGATTGATATGAGAGTCGATCAGATAGCATGCTGTCGGGAAGGGGAGACCAGTGATCCCTCTGGGCAGATAGCCATTGACCGACTCTACCCATAGAAACAGATCGGGCCGCCAGCCTGAGGGCAGTTTCCCGAGGATGTCGTCCATATCCACATCAAACCCGCATGGTATGTCGTGGGGCCTCACCTCCTCTTTCATGTTCTCTAATTTCCATAATCTTATCAGTTCCGGCCATATAGACGGTCCCACAGTAATCACTTCATGGGACTTCCTGAGACTCTTTTCCAGATATCGGGCGGTAGTAGCAGGATAGGAGACATAGGCCAAGAGTATTCGATGCAGATCAGGCCCTTTAGCCCTGGAAAGGAGGGGTTTACCCACTCCTCTATAGACCTTCACCCTCCGGCTGAGGGAGCCAACGGAGTCTTCCATCACCTCCCTCCACCTGTGAATAAAATCCTTTATGTTAAACCTCTCCTCCACCGTCTTTCGAGCGTTTTCACCCAGCCTTATGGCCTGGTCCCTCTCTTCCAAAAGGTGCAGAACCTTCTCCCTCAGGTAGTCGATATCATTGGATATATAACCGTTGTATCCATCCACAAGGGGGGAAGTGGAGTTGAACGTGGAGACCACGGGCATCCCTGTCGCCATAGCCTCTAACATGGCCAGGTTATACCCGTCCTCCCAACCCTCAACCGTAGTGTTTAAATAGAGGCGGTGGAGTCTGAAGTGCTCCTTGAGGTCTTCCCAGCTCCGTGAAAGCCGACTACCTGATAGAGAGGGATTAATCCCTAAGATGGTCGAAGGGACCTCTTTGAGGATCTCCTCCCCGACCGTGAACCCCATCATCAGATCTCTTTCCTTCATAAAGTTTCCAACCCTGAGCACCCTGGGCTCAGTGCCTTCGTAGCCATAATACTCCTCAAGATCTATGCCCGGCAGGATTACCTCCCCTGAGAGTCCCCAGTCATCCCTCTTGTTTTCCGATATGAAGACCAGTCGGAGGTTAACGATATTGCTCACTAAAACCCTTATGTCCTCAAGATAGTCCCCCTTCCGGATCTGGTTGCCTCCCAGGGCGATCTCTGTGGAGAGTTTGTTGTGGAAGACCATTATCTTTGGCAATTCATAAGTCCCAACCTGCTGGAGATCCTGTGGGTTATGGCAGATAACAAGGTCATACCAACCATCTTCCAACCTCTGCTGAGCAACCTGTTCTCCAATGATCGTCGCATTTGATGGGATCGGGCGGATCTGGGTGAGCCACCTCTTCGATCCTCCTTTGAAGCGCTCCACTATCTCAAACTGGTGTCCTGTTTTGGCCAACATACATATATAAGTCTCATGCCAGTTGAAGGTGAGAATTCTCATGTCTCTAACCCTCTCATCACAGAAGGTCTATGAGGTTCAGCCGATCGATCTGGGATGCCACCACCAGCGCTGCTTGATAGACTGTCTGCTCCTTCTGAAGGTCGATTATGGCCTCGGCAATGTCTACATCCTCTACATCGGAGATCGCCCTGCCTACTAACAGGTTATCATCCTCCAGGCGGTTCTTGGCCATCTGGAGCCTGTTCAATTTGGCACCGACCTCGCTCCTAAGTTCGGTCACTCTTTCAAGGATCTGATCGATCTTATCCAGCGAATCTCCTATGGCGCCTGTATCATCGTCCCTGAGGGCCTGCCGCAGGTCTATGAGGACTTGAAAGGCCGATATAGGACCTTCAAAGAGTCCCTCTCCTGTCACGTTTATCTGAAGGGTTTCTCCTTCGTCTATCTCCCTGTAGATTTCCCCACTTGTATTGCCAGATCTATTTACAGAGACTACTTCACCCGTTTCATCCCTGGTTACGACATAAGGGGCGGTCCGGGTCTGGGTTCCACCGAAGATATAGCTCCCTTTAAACCGTGCGTTGGCCTCCGAGAGAAGCTGTTCCAGATACTGGTTGGCCTGGAGGGCAAGGGCCTCCCTTTCATCGATGGAGAGGGTCTCAGAGGCCCCCTGGACCGTCAGGGCCCTCAGATCGGTCAGAAGGGAGTTCAGACTTCCCAATCTGTTCTCAGTAAAGCTCAACCGTTCGGTGGCGTCCTGGATATTTCTGAGGTACTGCTCGTTGCCCTTCAAAACGGAATTAAGATGCAACGATCCCGAGATACCTGAAGGGTCATCGGAAGGCCTGTTGATCCTTTTGGCAGTTGCCAGTTTCGTCTGATGTCTCCCTATCCTCTTCTTCAGGTTATCGAGGTTGTTCAAAAGGGTTGAAACCATCATGCTGCTCGTGGTTCGCATAATAGCCGATCCCCCCTTTACCTATAAGCTCTTTAGTACCTCTTTCACACCATGCCCAGGATGACATCCATGATCTCATCCACCCTTGAGACAATTCTTGCTGCAGCCTGATAGGCTCGCTGGAATTTTATCAGATCGATCATCTCTTCGTCCAGTGATACGCCCTTCAGGGACTCCCTCCTGTTTTCCAATTGGTCGATTAGCAGTTGATGTGCCGTCGCCTCCCCGGAGGCCCCTTTACTTTCAGCCCCTATCTCTGCGATCAGGGAACTGTAATAGTGGTTGAAAGTGATGGTCCCATCCTCCATGCGCGGGAGGTTCTTAAGGGCTGCAATTGCCATCGCAACTGAGTTATCACCTGGACTTCCATCAGAAGAGGCGGCAATCTTACTTGCATCGCTGATTATCTCACCGTCAAGTGCTATATTATCAGCCCTTAGCTTTGCAGGGTCAAAGAAGTGTATACCTGCGGTCCCGTCCAACCCAAAACCCTTGGAGTGAATCTCATTCACTGAGGTGACAAGTTCTTCTGTTAGGCGGTTTAACTTCGCTTCATATGCAGGGATCAGATCATCGCGGGCCTCCATCAGTGCTTTTAAACTGCCACCTCCAACCCTCACCGTGCTCTCATCTTCCTCCCACACAGGCATCGACAGCGTGATCCCACCGTCTGAGATGGATTTCAAGGATAGCCCTCTAATGTTCCCCTTTTCAACCAGGACCTTTCCGGCTGCCCTAAGGGAGATAGATCCGTTCTCCTCCTGTATGACCTTAATATCCATGATCGCCGAAAGCCGGTCTAAGAGCAGGTCCCTTCTATCCCTGAGATCAGACGCCTCATTCCCGTTACCTTCCGCCGTGAGGATGCCCAGGTTCAGTTCTGCGATCTGCTTGGCGATGCTGTTGATTTCCTTAACCTTATGGGCAACCTGCGAATCGAGGCTGAGACGGAGTTCCTTTAACCCATCCACAAGGCGGTGGAACGTATGTGTCAGCGATTCAGCTCTCCTTATGAGGCTATGGCGAGAGCCCAGATTCTCCGGATCATTGGCAAGATCATGCCAGCCGTTCCAGAATTCATCTAAGCGATTTCTCAGCCCGCTCTCCGATGGTTCTAAGAAGATCTCCTCGATCTGGCCCAGTGTCTGGGAGAGGGATTTCCATCTTCCAAGATCTTTACTTTCAGCCCTGTATTGGGCATCCAGGAACTCATCCCTCAGCCGCCTCACCAGAAGGACTTCCACCCCGGTACCTACCTGGCCGGCATCGGAAGAGGGGGATAAACTCGCCCCCAATACCGCCTGTTGTCTTGAAAACCCAGGTGTATTGATGTTGGCGATGTTGTGCGCCGTCGTGTTTAACGCCTGCCTGTATGCTAAGAGCGCACGTTTACCGATTTCGAATATTCCTGATAGATCTGACATCTCACCTCGGTCCCAGGGACCCTGCTCTCATAACTCCCTGTCCATCACCCTGGGTTCTTTCCTATTCCTCGTTATTCTGCCGGTCTTGGCATATGTCTTTGAGGATTCTGCTTCCCCTGTTAGGATATTCAGACATCGATCAACGTATCTCATGGACTGTTTTATGAGGAGCTTGTTGTTCCTGTTGGCAGTTTCGATTCTCCTCTGCAGCTCCAGAAGCGTGTTTCCCAGCTTTTCCAACTCAACTCCTTGACATCCCTTCACTAATCTGGTTAGCCTGCCAATGGTCAACTCCCCCTTTTCTACCTTCAGTTTCTGGGAGATAGCGGTAGAGACCTCAAGCCGTTTTTTCTCTAATCCGCTTATCTGCGCAAGGAGATTATCCTGCTCCTGCAGAACGGTCTGGAGCGAATCAATGTCATTATCTATTAACGACTTCTGTTCACCCATCAATAGGTCGAGCAGCTTTGTGAAGCACCCGACCTCTTGATTCATTATCTCTACAAATTTGGTTACCAACGGTTCCACTAAGGCCTCCTGAAAGATCCCTATGCGAATTCGTAAGTTTGTATCCGGTTTGTTTATCCCATCCTGCTCACTGATGTGGGCCCATAGGGGGGTCTATCTGTCCTTCTCCCTGATGCTCAGATGGTCGTATAAAACCTTCCAGATGCCTATCTGGCCTGTCCTCGATACCTTTTCTGCCACCTTTTCATCCATTATCCCCTGAAATATGCCCCGGCCTATTCCACCATCAAGATATCCATTCTGAGGAATACTCTTACGCATTACCTTTAACAGGTAGAAGATGAAGAGGGCCTCAAAATCCTGACAGGCCTTTTTCAACTTGAAATCTTCGGTTACCTTCTTCCCAACCTCCTTGGTTTTAATAGGCTCACTGAGGGATTTATGCCTGTTAGCCCATCCGTTGAGGCTGAGGAACGTCAGGGGTCCTGTACTTCCATGCTCGATCTTCATCCTTTCCCCTCGTGGTCAGATGATCACAAGCTTCGCCCGCAGCGCTCCGGCCTGTTTCAGTGCCTGAAAGATTGCAATGATATCCCGTGGAGTGGCCCCGAGGGCATTCAGGACCTTGGCAACATCTCCCACGCTTGCTGATTCTTCAAGAACCATCACACGTGCCTTCTCAGGTTCAACGCTGATCTCCATCTCGGGTACCACGACGGTCTTACCCTTGGAGAACGGAGGTGGCTGCGATATGAGAGGCCTGGCCTTGATCTCAATGTTGAGATTTCCGTGGGCTATGGCGACCGGAGAGATGGTTACGTTCTCTCCGACGACGATCGTCCCGGTCTTTTCATTTATCACCACCCTGGCCACTACGTCGGGTACGACAAGGGTTGTCTCCATCTGGGCTATGAAGTTGACCACTTCACCGATGTCCCGGACCTGCTCCGGCAACCTGACTGAAACAGTGCTTGCATCAAGCGGCTTTGCAAGTTTCTGGCCGAATTTCTCGTCCACTGCCTCGGCTATCCTCGCCGCTGTGGTGTAGTCGGCCTGGAAAAGGGTGATGATTAAGGTCTCCGGAACCTTCCTGGTGGTGGGCAACTCCAACTCCACGATTGCCCCATCCGGCACTCGTCCAACAAGGGTATAGTTCCTTGCAGTCTGTTCCCCGAATAATCCGGCTTCTATCGTGAATCCTCCGACCGAGACCGGTCCCTGTGCCGTGGCGTAAATTGTGCCATCAGACGAGGCAAGGGGCGTCAGCAACAGAGTGCCCCCTTCGAGGTTCGATGCATCTCCCATAGAGGAGACCGTAACATCGATCTTATCCCCTTTCTTGGAGAAAGGAGAGAGCCTGGCAGTCACCATCACCGCAGCTACGTTCCTGATATTGACCCTCTGCGGGTCAACCGATATGCCCATCCGTTTCAGCAGGTTGACCATAGACTGGACGGTGAACTGGGTCCTCTTTCCGTCCCCTGTTCCGTTCAGACCGACAACAAGCCCATAACCCATAAGCTGAACTTCACCGGGCCCCTGGATCCTCGCTATGTCCTTAATCCTCACGGCACCGTCCGCCAGGTTAGGGATAACCGTCGCCAGGGTGACAAATAATAGCTGGCCAAACAGACAGAATCTTTGTGTCTTTCTGTAAACACGGATGGACATATAACCACCTTTTAGCCTGCATATCGGCGACATCTGCCATAAGAACGCCGCGGGAGCACTTTAGAACAACCAGTTAATGATTCGGGTTAATATCCCCGGACGTCCCCCTGTACTGATTGCCCCTTTCCCCTTGTAACTGATCTGTGCATCGGCGATGTTATATGAATAGACTGTGTTGGCTGGTGAGATGTCCTCCGGGCGTACCACTCCGGAGAGGGTTATGATCTCTTTCTCGCCATTTATCTCCACGACCCTGCTCCCCCTGATAACCAGATCGCCGTTATCCCTTACCTGGGTAACGGTGGCTGTTATCTTGGCCCTGAGATTGCCGCTGCGAGACGTAGAACCTGACCCCTCATATTCATTTTTCACATCACTGCTCAAGGCGTACAGAGGGATGAAATCCAGTGCCCCACGTCCCGGCCCCCCAGAAAGGGAAAACTCGTTTTCCTTCTTTGTCGCCGTCTGCGTCTTGTTCGAAGCCGATGAGTACTCGAAGATGAGGATCGTCACGATGTCACCCACCTTCCTCGCCTTGAGATCCGAGTACAATGAACTCCAAGCCCGGACGTTGTCTTCCATGCCACCCGGATTTTGAGTCGGCCCCGCATCCATGTACTCCTGGGCCAGGAGGCCGAATGGGAAGAGCAAACACAGGATAAACACAGCGGTCAAACTTCGCATCTGTATCCTCCGATCGTTAAGAATTAGCGCTTCATCTTCACCTTAAACCCGGATGATTGAGGCTGAAAAACACCGATATATTAGAAAATGACCTTCACGGTTGTGGCATCTATCACCTTGGCGACTAAGCTCACCTTTGAACTCCCATTTCTCACCCTGATCTTATCCCCTACCTCTCCGTCCTCCAAGGCTAAACCTTTTGCCGACGCAAAGACGTTTCCCGCCTGCGCCAGGATCGTTACCTCCGACCCCCTGGTCACCACCGGTACCCTCTCCACACATCTCTTCGTGACGACCCTGTTGAAAGGGATGAGCACCTTCGCCCTTTTTCCCTTCAGCATGCCCACTGCGGTAAAGTAACCACCGGTCAGATCCGTAACATCCCTCCTCTCGACCTTTAATTTTTGCGGGGTGAGGGCCTCATGTCTGTCGATACGCTGGGAAGCGACCACAACTCTGTCAAAGAGCCTGATCCTTGCGGTGGCCAGAGAACGCCTTTGCAGGGCACCATCGGCCCATATCTCAATCTTGAGCGGGACAGTGCCCCTGAGCTCCCCCTTCGTTGCTTTTGACACCACAACCCTAACCTTGCCATCATCCTTGACCCTGATAGCCCTGTGTGGACCGCATTCAATCTGCAGATTCTCCTTTGGCAGCCCCAGAGAAGTAAAGACGAAATCCTCCACCGCCCTCTGGATATCCCTTTCCGAGATTAGGGTCTGGGCCCGAACTACCCCGGGGGCTGATATGTACAGCCAGAGGCCCACCAAAGGAAGCAACAGGATGCAGTTTACTACGTTAGAGTGCGGTCTGAGGTCCATCATCCGGCCTCCCTCTATCTCTTCAATCTGTTGGCTATCGAGGCCATCTCCTCAGATGTCTCTATCACCTTGGAATTGATCTCATACGCCCTCTGGGCGATGATCATATTGACCATCTCCTCCACCACCTGTACATTCGAGAGCTCAAGATATCCCTGGGATAAAGTGCCAAAGCCTTCAGAACCCGGCGAACCGAGGATCGGCTCGCCCGAGGTTGCTGTGGCAACCATAAGGTTACCGCCGATCGCCTTCAATCCAGCAGGGTTGATGAATCTGACCAGTTCTATCCCTCCAAGGTCCAACGGGGTCTTTTCACCGTAAACCATGACCGACACCGTTCCATCGGCGCCGATATGTATGTCGGTCGCATCTTCGGGTATCACCAGATCCGGATAAAGGGTAAATCCATCCGAGGTGACGATCTTTCCATCGGGTGAGAGCTTAAAGGTACCATCCCTGGTATAGGCCAGATCACCGTTCGGCATGCTTATCTGAAAGAACCCATCTCCTTCTATGGCGATGTCAAGGGGGTTATTCGTGGGTTGTATCTCTCCCTGGGAGAAGATACGGTGGGTCGCTACCGGACGCGTGCCATAGCCTATCTGTAGTTCAACCGGCACCTCTGCCCCTTGAAGCCGGGAGCTTCCAGCCTGCCTCATCGTTTCATAAAGGAGGTCCTGGAATTCAATCCTGCTCTTCTTAAACCCCGTAGTGTTTATATTTGCCAGATTATTTGCTATCGTGGTGACGTTCAGTTCCTGAGCAATCAAGCCTGTAGCCGCTGCCCTCATTGATCTTATCATCTCAGTCGCCTCCTTTTACAGGGATCGGTATCCTTATCTCACGGTTCCAAGCTCGTTGACCGCTTTACCCAGGGTCTCATCCTGTATCTGAATCGCCTTATGGTCCGCTTCATAGCGGCGGTAGGAGAGGAGCATCTCCACCATCTCCTCGATTGCTCGCACATTGGACCCTTCTAAGTAACCCTGTCGTACCTTTGCCTCCTTAGCAGGTTCGCCTGCATCCATCTCATCCTCTGGTGCAAACAGTCCGCTTCCGACCTTGACCAGCCGATAAGGATGCTGAAAATCCATTATCAAGAGCCTATCCACATGTTCCCCGTCGACGATCACCTCGCCTCGCTGATTGATGAGGATCTGG
>DTYK01000304.1 GCA_012961925.1 Candidatus Latescibacterota bacterium | reverse complement strand
TCGATGGGTACTCTTCCGGACCGTAGTACCGGAACAGATACTTTCGGTCAAGAACCTCCATGACCGCCCGTTTCTCCTCTTCGCCGATCTCCAGTCCACCTGGAAACATCGGCAGGTTCGGTGTGGTCTTAGCTGGTGTTCCTCCATCAATCGCAAGCCTTTTGCCCATCTGGCCCCTCCTTTTTTCTCCGAATTTCCCGTTTTATACTAACCTTTGAACCCACATTGTCTGATAATGGATTTAACCGAACCTTCCTTCAAAGGCCCTTATGATCTCGCCTATCCCCTTTCGGACCTCATCGGAAAGCGTCTGAGGCTGGTGGGTTTTAAGGATCTCCCGGGCCTTCTCCCTGGCCTTCTGTACAACATCCGGGCCGCCCATCTGACGCCACCGTTCGTAGCTGCAACGGTTGGAGATGCTTGACTGCCAGTGTTCGGCAGTTCTCAGATATTTGAGCGTATGATCCTCTGTCAGGAAATTGCTGCCCGGTCCCACCCTGTCGATGAGGTCAGCAGCAATGGTCTCCTCTGTGATTTCTATTCCTTTCAGTAGCCGGAAGAGCAGTCCCAGGATCTCGTCGTCCATAACCAACTGCTCAAAGCTTACGGTTAGTCCTGTGGCGAACATCCCCGCATTGACGATCAGATCAATGCCTGAACTCAGCGCGCACATGGAGGTGAAGAGCCGTTCCCAGGCATTCTGCTCATCATGGCAGTGGGAGTCTGAGTCCGGACTTATGGTATGGGATGGCATATGGTAGAATCTGGCCAGTTGGGTGCCTGCTATCCTCATAAGCCCGGCCTCTGGAGAGCCGATCAGGACATTTGCCTTCTGCATATCGAACGTAGTCCAGGCACTGCCATAGATAACAGGCGTGCCAGGCCTGACCAGTTGGCTGATCACCACCCCTGAGAGCAGTTCGGCGTTGTGAACGGTGAGTGTGCCCGCTAAGGTTATGGGGGAGGTAACACCGCTGAACGGTTGGGGTAGAAAGCAGCAGGGTACACCTGCCTTCGCCGTTTCGATGACGGCCTCCACGGCCCCCCCTTCCCAGGTGAAGGGGCTGGTCGAGGAGAGCTGGCAGGTGAGGATAGGATGGGACGAAAGGTCTTCTCCGTCACAGACGACCCTGGCCATATCGAATATCGCCGTTGTAACCTCAGCGGATTCAGGGGAAAAATAGAGATGTTTTTCGCAATTATTGAATACGGCTTCAACGGCATGGAGCAGCGTGGCCTGTGGCCTGACATCCTGAGGCATGGCCTGGACCCCTACCACTGATATATTGGAAAGGGCATCAGAGAGCCTGGCGAAATCGGCCACGTCCTCTTTAGTTGCGCTTCTGCGTTCCCCTGTCTCCATATCAAGGACGAAGATGGCGTTATGCCCACTGGCCGCTTTGGGGGTACCGTCGCCCAGGGTGAGACTCAGCTCTTTCTCCCGGTTATAGAGGTCGATCTTTGGCGGTACCGTGCTCAGGGCTTTTTCGACCATCTCAGGGGGTATCCTTACCCTGCTTGCCTGGGGGTCCACCCGGGCCCCATGGTCGCTGAGGAGTTCAAGGACTTTCCGGCTGTGGACGACCATCCCTGTCCCGGAGAGCAATTCAAGAGAGGCCTGATGGATACTCTGTAACTCATCATCTGAAAGGACGTGAAGGGTACTTAATCTCATTTTTTGGATGTACCTCCTTGGTTTAACGGCCAGATATGGGTTTAAACAGTTCATCAAGGACGAGGGATGCGGCACCGAGCACCCCCGCCTTCTGCCCTAACTCCGATACCTCAATCTTTAAACTATCGGCGGCGACCTGTAATCCACGCGCTTTAACCGTCCGTGTGACCGGTTCCAGCAGCAGATCAGCCGCACCGGCCAGTCCTCCTCCGATCACCACCAGTTCCGGGTTGAATAGATTTACTGCATTGGCGATCCCTATCCCCAGATGTTCCCCTGTCTCGTTCATGATGTTATGGGCAACTTTATCACCCTTTCTGGCTGCCTCTGCGATGATCTCCGGCGTCACCTTTCCCAGATCCCCATTGACCGCAGCATAGATTGATGAGCTGACACCCTCCTGCAGGTAGATCAATGCCCTCTGGACGATCGCTCTGCCTGAGACCAGGCTCTCCAGACATCCTCGGTTGCCGCATCTGCATAGCGGTCCATTCTCATCCACTGTGATGTGGCCCAATTCCCCCGCAACTCCCCAGCTGCCCCTGTACATCTTTCCCTCGATGAATATCCCTGCCCCAACGCCATTGCCCAGGCATATATGGATCATATTGTCCACACCCCTGCCCTTGCCGAACCTCTTTTCGGCAAGCGCCATGGTCCTCATGCTGTCGTCGATCAGGACCTCTTTTTTGAGCCTTTCCGTGAACATCTTTCGGACGGCAAGCCCTTCCCAACCCGGCATATTCCGGCAGAATAGACAGACACCTGTCTGAGGATGCACTACGGCAGATATGCCGATCCCTATCCCTTTGATCCTGCCATCATCAATCCCAGAGTCCTTGATGGTAACCTGGATCTTATGTATGACCCTATCAAAAAGCCCCTGACTTCCAGATTCGGCCTCGGATTTCTCCTGATTAAAAGCAAGGGCCTTTCCAGCAAGGTCGGTTACACCAACCCTCAGGTTGACGGATCCTATATCAACGCCCACCACAAACCCCGCGTCTGGATTCAACTGGAGCAGGATCGGTTTCCTGCCTCCGGATGAGACGTCAAGCCCGACCTCGTGAACCAGCCCCTGATCTATCAGGTTTCCCACGATGTTTGTAAGTGCTGCCGGACTCAGTCCCGTTAACTCCGCTATCTGCTTTCTCGACACAGGCCCATGTCTACGAATTATATCAATGACTGCAGAAGTGTTGCGCGTCAGATCTTCCCGGCCAGAAATAACCACGGCACTCACCATGAGATTTCCCCCTCTGAATCAACCGGCCACCCAAATATTACATGATATAAAATAAGTATAGGTCCTTTTGCCTCATTTTGTCAAGTCTTTTTTTAAAGTTTTTACAAAGCTGTCCTGATGGTGAGTTGATGTTTTCGATAGGGATATCATATGGGATGGATGTGAAGGCTGGATTTTTCTGGTATTGGGGTTTTGGGTTTGATTGGAAGCTCAGGATAAAGGTGGTCAGGCTTGGGTTGGTGTCTAAGGTGCAAAATCTGTTGACTTTTGGCGTCGGATTTTATATCTTAGGTGTGTGGTTCGGGGTGTAGCGCAGGCCGGTCAGCGCACCTGCTTTGGGAGCAGGGAGTCGGAGGTTCAAATCCTCTCACCCCGACCAATTTATTTTGCCTC
>DTYK01000303.1 GCA_012961925.1 Candidatus Latescibacterota bacterium | reverse complement strand
GGCCGCTGGGTCTATGCTCTCACCTGTGCCCAACGTCTGACACATGAGAACTATCCGGAGCTTATGGCCATCGCCGAGGAGCTGTTGACTTACCAACATCCGGATGGCCACTTCGGCAAACCACAACCGCTTTCTACGACGGACCGGGCGCAGATTTACGGCAACGGCTGGCTCCTACTCGGTCTGACCGAGCACTACCTGAGCACGGGTGATGAGCGATTCCTCAGTGCGGAGCGGAGGCTCGGTGACTACTACGTGGCGACGCAGTAGACGGGATGTTTTTAGATAACCTCAATTTCTACTCCTTTATAGGGCCATCCTGCTACTGCTGCTACTGTCAGGCCGCCTTCCGTGAGGAAAGCGGGGGGAAACCCGAGTGGGTGGTGCTTCCGCTGGGGATCGGAGAGCCCTTTGAGGAGACGGTCCCGGGGCGTAAGCTGGTCATCGCTTCCACGATCGCCAGCGGGGGACGGCCCATGGTCTGGGCGCAAGAGGTGAGCATTGATCCGAAACAGACCGGGCTAGGGACGACGTCCATCTACACCGTACCCGAAGTATCGGAGGCCCTGCGTGCCTATTACCGATTTCTAAAGTGTTGGGAAGATTATCTATTTGATGCGCAGGCCGTCTCTGATGGGTGCATTCAGGTTGAAAATTATCTTGAGGGTGTGCTTGTGTCCGCCTACCGGAAGGACCGGGCATTTATTCTCCATCTGGTCAACCTCGTCGGGGCCTCAAAGACGCAGGCACCTGTTCCTCAAGACGATATACGGATAAGGCTACAAATTCCTTTTGGAGTGGGAATATGGAATAGGCGAAGCGGAAGGACCCACAGAGCAAAATTTAATTCTCCGTGCGGTTAGATGTTTACTATCCAACGGGATGAATCTGTGGTTAGACTTTTGACAATACCTCACAACGAACCCGGAGCAGGTAGCTGACAACCTGCCCCCTCCCATGATTTTTCCTGACTCTGAATAGCTATGGCAAGGCAAAGCAGAGGAGTTTGATGAAGTTCTCAGGACATACCAATGCCACCTACGGCTACAGCACCGAGGAGGCCATCGACCTTTTCGTTAGCCTGGGTTTCGACGGGATGGACATCGGCTGTAACGACCTCTCCGGCGTCACCATCGAGACCGCGGTATCACGCCGACGAGAGATCGCCGCTTACGCGCAGGATAAGGGGCTGGTGATCTCCAATCTGGCCTGTTATGCCGGAGGGGAGGCCGGTTTTACCTCGCTGCACCCTGCAGTCCGTCGGGAAACGATGCGCCAGGTGCAGGAACACATCCGACTGGCAAAGGACCTGGACTGCAAACAGGTCAGGGTCTTCCCCGGCAGAGACACAGGAGAAGGGATAGCCGAGGGAGAGCGAGGCTTCCAATTGGCCGTCGAGGCCTACCAGGACCTGAGCAGATTTGCAGAGGAGTTCGACGTGACGCTATTGGTGGAGAACCATCCGATGACCATCACCGTCACGGCACAGCAGACCGTAGATCTGGTGAAGGCGGTGGATCGGGAGAACGTCCGCATCCTCTATGATCCCTCGAATCTCATCGTTTACGCCGGGGAGCAGGACGTGGAAAGCAATTTCCATATCCAGAAGGATTACATCGCCTATGTCCACATGAAGGATCAGTTGCTCCTGAAAGACGGCCGTTATGCGGACACCGTGATCGGCAGAGGGGTGATCCCCTGGGGAAACATATTAAGACTGCTATATGAAGCGGGATATGAGGGGTTTTTGGCGATGGAATATCAGAGGGGGAGGCAGTCCACAGAACGCCTGCCTGACCCAGATATCGGTTTGAAGGAGGGATTGGCATTTTTGAAGGGTCTTTTGAGGACGCTTGAAGGATAAAGGATGCGGCATACATATCAGAGTCCGTGCGTAACGTCGTGACCGGTCAAAAAAGCTTGACTTTTAATACCGGTCATGCTATGTTTTTATCCAGATCACAGAATATCCTCGTATGCAACAAACAGGAGTGTGATGTCGGCCTTCAGGGAAAGGATATGATCCGGGAACTGAACGAAAAAGAGAAGGCAATGATGAAGCATATGAGAAAGAACGGGAGAATAACAAGTGGCGAGGTCCAGAGGATGCTCGAGGTGAGCAGGGGTACAGCGAATAAGTATTTGACGAAGCTATTAAGCTTGAAATTGATAGAGAGACTGGGAGAGGGCAAATCCACCTTTTATGTTCTGCGGTAACCTGCGTCAGATGGGGACTGAGTTTTTCCTATCGAGATTAACCCAACTTCGACAGGCCTGATATTGAAGAGGACTTAGAAATCCTGCTGTCAAAGTTGGGTTTAACGTCATCTATGAGACTGGCATTCATCTGAATAATAACCTTTAACATTGGCAAAGGAGAGGAAGACCATGGAGAGGATAGAGGGTCGGACACGCTGCTATTTTGATCTCTCTGGATACTGGAAGTTTCATATTGATCCTCTTGAGAAGGGTCAGGCTGAGGGATGGCCGGTTGGTGGATGCCCGGGAGATGGATATCGGCATACGTAAGGTGGAGGTGAAAAGCGACGGCTTTTACGTTAACGATGAGAAGATCTATCTTCAGGGTTTCAGTCGTCACGAGTGTTTCCCCATTTTAGGCAAGGCCGTTAAAGGAGCAGTACTACGGCGAGAACTTGACACCCTAAAGAGAATGGGTGCCAATATCTTTCGCACCTCCCACTATCCGCACTGCCGGGAGACCTATGAGCTTGCAGACAGGCTTGGACTGATGGTCATCGATGAGTTTTGTTTCCTGGGCGGAAATGCGGAACGGGAAGGTCAGGAGAAGGTCAGACAAAGAGGGAAGCAGATGTTGGAGGAGCTAATCCGCCGGGATCGGAACCATCCCTCGGTGGTGATCTGGAGTGTGGGGGACGAGCCGGCGAATAGGATACCAGAAGTAGCGGAATTCGTGAGGCAATTGATGGACCACGCCCGTACTCTTGACCCTACCAGGCCGGTGATGTTCTGCGGCTGCGATTTCGACTGGGCGGGCGATCCGGATAAAAAGGGTGAGGCGATCATCGAGGATCTGGCCGTAGGCGATTCCGACATCATGGATATCCACAACTACCCCGGCTGGTATGATAACTTCGGCCAACTCGACGTAGGAGTGGAGAAGTTCTCCAAGATCATCGATCTCCTGTATCGGAAGCATCGCAAGCCCATCATGGTGGGCGAATTTGGGGCCGGTGCCATTTCCGGACTCCACTCCGATCCTCCGGAGATGTAGACAGAGGAGTACCAGGCAGAATCTATTCGGAAGACTATCGAGATGCTGCACAAGAAGGATTTCGTCATCGGCTTTGTGATCTGGAATCTATCGGATTTTCGTACCTCCCAATCATCTTTTCGTATAATGCAGAACCGTAAGGGGGTACTTAACCGTATCAAAGAGCCTAAGCTGGCGGCGAAGGTGGTGAAGGAGGTCTTTCAACAGGGCAGGGGAGAGGGCAGATGAACCGGATAGCTGTAAAAGGAGGGCAGCGTTAGAATTAAAGTGATGACATAAACTTTGAATCTGAGAGGGGGGTTAAGGTTGATTCCTAAAGAGCGGGTGATCAGAGCCCTCTGTCATGAAGAGCCCGATCGGGTTCCTACGGGTGAGATCGGGATTGATTATCCCATTACCGAACTGACCCTTGGGAGACGGACCTTCTATCGCGCAAAGTGGCGCGAGATGGTGGCCCTGTGGGAAGGTCATAGGGATGAGGTTGTGGAGAGTTATAAACGGGACATCGTGGCTCTGGTCCGTAAGTTCGAATTAGATTTTGTCCCGGTCTTTTTGGTGCCGAGCAAGAAAGCCGAGGTCAGAAAGCCCAGGTTTATCGACAGGTATACCTGGGAGGACGAAGAGGGCCGAATTTGGAGATATTCGCCGCAGTCGGGTGGCTCGCCGATCTGCATCAGTGAAAGAGAAGCGGCCATGGATGACCTAAAAGAACCGGAGCCCTTCGAGCCGGACGATTCTGAGTTGGAACTGGTACGCCATGTTGTCAAAGAATTGGGTGGCACCCACTTCATCCTGGGACGGGGTGGTGATGGTTCATTTCCGTGCACAGGCGGAATGGCCAGTTTCTTAATGCGAATGATCACCGAACCTGAGTTCGTTAAGCGTGCCACTCACATTGCAACAGAACGAGCCATTCAGATCAACAACCTCCTGTTGGATGAAGGCTGCGACGCTGTATTGCCGGGTTCGGATTTTGCCTCTGCCCAGGGCCCTATGATGTCGCCCCAGCACTTCCGGGAGTTTATCTTCCCCTCCATCAGGCATATGGTCGAGGCTGCCCATGCGAGAGGCAAATTTATCATAAAGCATACAGATGGAAATATCCTGCCGATAATGGACATGTTGATCGAAACCGGGATCGACGGCTGGCATGGAATTCAGCCCTCCATCGGCATGGACCTCAAGATGCTTAAAGAATCGATATATCCCTGAGGAGGTTAGGCCTTTTGAGGGGGGTGCTCTCCGTTTCGGATATTCGCTTTTTATAGATGGGCAGGCTCCGCTTCAAGGGAGCTTCCGCCGGATCGTGCGCTCCTTGTGGGAACGCTATGCAATCCCGGCTATGGGATTAGGCCATCGAGGCGAAGGGGGTCCTGCCGTTGCTCAGCAGCGCCGGAAGACCAAACGAGAGAGGCCTTCCCTCAGGGAGGCCCTCGAGTCCTTCTGTCGGGAGGCCTGCCGGACGATGGCAGCCACGGAATGGCGCGAGTTCACCCTCGCTGGAGAGTCTTGTGGAGGTATAATTCCTGGAGAACTAAGCGCCCAGGCCCGACTCTATCCTGATGGCATCTGGTTTCAGGCCTGGAACAACAACCTTCGCACCGCTTATGGCTTGGATCATTTCGGTGCCAAATGGAAGGAACCCAGGTTACGTGGGATGTCAGAGCGCATCCGTAATCTCTTTCTTGCGGCTCCTGAGGAGTCCGGACTCAGTCCGGTCGTCTACTCGCCCAGCATGAAGGCATGGATTGGTAGTATTAAATACCACGGTGGTG
>DTYK01000302.1 GCA_012961925.1 Candidatus Latescibacterota bacterium | reverse complement strand
TCTCAATGATCCGTCCCTCCCAGTCTGGAGAGGTCTCTAAAGGGAGGGCCAGTTTCAACGCTGAGAGGGGTGGTAGGAAAGGGACGGCGACCTTTTGAGTCTTCAGATACGGTTGGTTTTCGAGGGTTATGCGGGCATCCGTAATCCTCCGTTCCGTTGTATTAAGCAGAGGGATCCCGATCCATCCCTGATACGGTTGGCCACGGATCAGGGTAGGGCTGGTGATATCTTCGGTATTCAACATAAGGGGAGCCTGGGCCGGGAGCAGTTTAAACGAAAATTTCGTTTCCTCGTAGCCTCTCACCTTAACCAGTATCCGGTTTACGCCCTTCTCGAGGATGGCCGGGACTGTGAAGTAATGGTGTCCATAGCCGTCCCCATAGTAGAGTCTGCCGTTGAGATAGAAATGGCGTATCCTGTCGGGGAGGATCAGTACCCTTCTCCGTTCGGGAGAGACGTATTCGGTATAGGCATAGCCCTCATTAGTCAGCCCTGACCAGCCCCATGGCTCCTGGAGGGCCTTCCAGTTAACCCCTTCATAGTCGAGGTGTACCCAGTCCTCATCACCCTGAACCCTCTTCCACCTTACCACACCCTCTGGGGCCATGGTACTCGGGTGGGTCATCCCCTCTCTGGGTTGAATCTTCGCTTCGCCCCCTTTGTCCAGGAGGTGATCGATCCAGCCCTCCCTTGAACCGACAGAGAATGGGCCAACGGTTATCCAGTCCCTCAGCACGATGGTATCTTCGATTGTGGGTAACGTCTGACTTGCATTCGCTAAATTGGCGAAGGTTACAAGGGCACTGAGTGTGCAGAGTAGAAAGGGATAAAATTTCAGTTTCCTCATTATGGCGTCTCCTTTTTGGGAAAAATTGGGGACGGGTTCACATTTTTCATGTCGGGTTCGGAGGAACGGAATGGTGGCCGTTTCATTCGTCTGGAGGTCCTCCGGCTCAAGCTCATGGATATGCTTCCCATAATAGCACCTCTCATTCTATGCTGGCCGATGCCATCTCGTATTCGCCTTGTACTCCCTTTATGGTGCGGGAGACGACCTGGCGGAATACGTTGCCGAACTGTGTTGACAGGCGTTGAGCTTCTTCCGGATGGTCATCAATCAGATTGTGTTGCTCCTGCGGGTCGTCCCTCAGGTTGTAAAGCTCATCGGGCTCATCCGGAGGGGTCTGGATGTAGCTCCAGATCTGGTCACGGATGCATCGGTGGAGACCGCGATTAAAGCCGACGATTACGGCCTGGCGGTGAGTATTGTTTTCTCCTTTGAGCACTGGTACGAAGCTGCGGCCCTGCATGGCTATATTGTTATTCCCCAGGCCCATGAGCTCCAGGATGGTCGGTAGCACGTCGGGGAACTGGACCAGTGCCCCTGTACGACGTCCCCCACTTTCCCCGCCGGGCAGTCGCACCAGGAACGGCACCTTGAGCAATTCGCTATACATCCTGTCCGTGCCCTTTAAAAACTTGCCATGGTCTGCCAAGGGGTGTCCATGGTCGGCGGTGATTATGATGAGCGAATCATCACAGTAGCCCAGATCCCGCAGCGCATCGAACAGCGCACCGAAACAGTGGTCCACGAATGCCGCCTCGCCGGCATAGAGTCCACGGATGAAACGTATCTGCTCGTCGGTAGCCCAGTCCTCGGTCTCGCCGCCCATGGGCAAGATAAGCCGTGGCCCCTTGTAATCTGGGTCTGTATATGTGTCGAAGCGCCGTGGAGGATCCCAGGGTTCGTGAGGGTCGAAGGAATCGATCCAGAGGAAGATGCGCTTATGCTTCCGGTTCTTCTTTAGCCAGTCGATGGCCTGTTCGACCACCTGGGCTGGAAACCAGTGCTTCTCCTCGGTGAAATCGTCGGTGTTCGCCAGGAACTGTCCAACCCGTGTCCGCCACTCGGTCGTGTAATGCTCATTCACGTAGTTGTCGATGCTGCGGCGTGTAGGGGAGGAGACCCAGGGGTCGAACTCCTGACCCCGTACCCACTGATAAGAGTGGAAGCCACGGTGGTAATTCATGCCGGGTGCACGGAAGTGGTATGTGTCGGCGACAAGCCCGCAGACGTAGCCCTCTCTGTGCAGTATTTCAGCGACAGGGAGGTCTTCGGGCGTAAGTGGCATCCAGCCACGGAAGGGTAAAGAGTACTGGCCGGTCATCAGCTCATATCGCACCGGCATGGTTGGTAGGCCACACGGATAGGCATTCTCAAAGACGATGCACTCCCTGGCAAATTCGTCTATTCTGGGAGTCTGGCAGGCAGGCACCCCTTCGAAGACAGGTTTACAGCGATTATACAAGCTGATGTGGTCCTGCCGGAAGCTGTCCAGCATGATAAAGATGAGGTTCATTTGCACTTACCTCCTTTCTTTCTTACACTTGAGTGTCCTCAACCGATTCAGGGCTGCGGCTATCTCATAGCGGCGGGGCAGGGCGTAATCTCCCCCGATATGTCGCAGGACCGATCGGAGCCCCTTCTCGGAGATCTCCTCTTCCAGCCGATCCAGGGCCTCGCCCAAGGTGGCAGAGTTTCTGAATTGATTCTGCGCCAGGTACCAGATCAGGTCGCCGATACTTCTCACCTGAGGAATTTCGGCGATCTGGTGGAGCTTGGCCAGGTCGATCGTCTCGTATCCGAACTGAAGTGCGTCCATCCCACGGGCTTTGATGGTTATCTTCTCCGAATGCTTCCTGGGATTGATACTTTGTGGAATGGGGTGTCGGGGTTTGATTGCTCCGAAATGGGACCCCCCTTCGGGGCGGCGTTCATCCCGGTGCTTCTGGGCAATCCGCCTGGCCTCTTCGGTTACATCCCTGGGGATGTATGAGTCCATCATGATCACCGTATCGGCCACGTCGAAGTAATCTCCCGAACCGCCCATCACCAGGATGGTGGAGACTCCCAGGTCCTGGTAAAGCAGCCTGATCTTGTCGATGAGAGGGGTTATGGGTTCCTTCTCCTTGGCCACCAGCTCCTGCATCCGCTCGTCCCGAATCATGAAGTTGGTGGCAGAGGTGTCCTCATCGACCAGCAACAGCTTTGCTCCTGCCTCTAATGCCTCCACTATATTTGCTGCCTGCGAGGTACTTCCGGAGGCATTCAGGGTGGAGAAGGACCTTGTGTCGTCTCCGGAGGGGAGGTTTGTGATAAACGGGCTGATATCAACCCTCTCCACAAACCTGCCATCTTCGGCCCTGATGACCACGGCGTCCGGGGTGGTGATCACGAATTCCCGGCCATCTCCGGGGATGTGGTCATAGACCCCACTGGCCAGAGCGTTGAGCAGGGTTGACTTTCCGTGGTACCCTCCGCCAACGATAAGGGTTATCCCCTGGGGGATGCCCATTCCCCGGATGGGCCCGTGGTTTGGGGTATCGAACTCCACTTCCAGGCTTGGTGGAGGTTGAAACTGCACCACCCGATCTGTTCGCATGGGACGTTCGCTCACCCCGCTCTCCCGAGGGAGAATGGCCCCATTTGCCACGAAGGCCACCAGCCCTTTATCCTCCAGATTTGATCTGATATAGGATGCATCCTCGATGGTCTTCACGTGTTCTGCCACCTTGGATGTTGGAAGATTCCTGTAGATGAGGGCTTGCTCCACAATGGTTGGGATCTCCTCGAAGAACATGGCTATGGCCTGTTGGCCCAAAACAGTACGGCCGCGGGCAGGGAGGCCCACGGAGAAAGATGCCTCCACATAGTCTTTGTTAACCTCCATGGACGTCCGCTCTAATACCGCCTGACCGAAGTCCACGATGGAGATAAGTCCACTCTTCCCGCTGCCTCTGTGGCCTTCGGCCGCCTGGCTGATCGCCCAGGCAAATGCCCTGGTGATGTAGTCCTCCAGGGCAATCCGCCGGACCTTGTTCCGGTAGAGTTCCTGCGGAAACCGGGCCACGGACTGGTCGACCCGAGTGCGCACCCGGCTGGGGCTGGCGAAGGGATCGCCCTGGATTGAATCTATGAAAAGTATGAACCGTCCGAAATTGTATTGGCCTTTGATGGACTTGTAGGCCTTATAACCCGCACCGTCTATTCTCTGGAGCAACCTCCTCAGGTCCTCCTTGGTTTGCAACACAGACCACCTCTCTTCTCAATAGTCCCTTAGGGACTCGACGATCTCTACCACATATCGCACGTCGTCCAGCGCCATTTCAGGATGGATGCCCACCTCAGCGATGTAGGCCCCACCGGGCTTGCCGGCCTCCATCACCTCGGTGATATGTTTCCGGAGCTCCTTTCTCCCCATCTGCCCAAGATGCCGGCTGAAACCGCCCATCAAGGCGATCTGGGTTCCATAGTTCCTCTTCAACTCGGTGATATCCATATTGTCCGCCGGATCAAGCCGATTGACCGCATCGAGGCCGACTTCTATCAGATCCTCGAAGATATCGTTGATGTTGCCATCGCAATGGAGCATCACCTTGACGTCGGGTCGTATGGCCTTCCAGGCAGCGATAAGCCGCGCATACAGAGGCTTTACCAGCTCCCGGAAAGTCTGGGGATGGATGAAGAGGGCATCGTTGGAGCCCAGGTCATCGCCCATCTCCACCGCATCGGCTCCAAGTTCCAGGCGAGTTCGGATGTCTTCCAGGATGAACTCCGTGTACATCTCCATTATTGCCTTAGCAAACCCTAAGTCTTGGACGAAATCCATCAGAAACTCCGTGAATTCCCGTAGAAACAGGGTTGGTCCCTGGAAGGGTCCCACGCAGTAGGCGGCGATAAAACAGTCGGCCTGATGATAGCGTTCCACTCGCTCCCGGAAGCCTTCATAGCGAGCCGGGTTATTCACTTCTGGCATCTGGAAGTTATCCAGATCTTTGGCTGTTTTTATAGGGAAGTTGCTGAACTCCCTGAACGGCGCAGGCTTGTGCCGTCCCCGGATGATCACGCCGGTCTCACAGCGCTGGACGTAATTGTTCCCGTCGTCCTCGATCACCGGCCTGAGCACGCCACTCATAATGGAAGGAAGGGCGTTGACCATCTCCTGTTGTTTCTTCATTCTCTCCTTTTCATCGGCG
The DNA here is from genome assembly GCA_012961925.1 of Candidatus Latescibacterota bacterium. Taxonomy (GTDB): domain Bacteria; phylum Latescibacterota; class MVCY01; order MVCY01; family DTYK01; genus DTYK01. The sequence goes on along the minus strand of DTYK01000302.1, from coordinate 4,060 downwards.
CAGCTCCCGATCAGCTCGGCTTTAACTGCCTCTGGCAGACCAGCCCAGTAACGAACCGGAACTCTATCCGGTTGCCCTTTGCCTAAGACTCGGTGCATCCGTTCTCTCGGCGTCATATGATCTCCTTCCCATATGAAAAGACCCTATCTTCTTTTGGTTTTGCCCGCTCCAGTTCAGGGTGGAGTCCGGGTTTGGGACAGTGGGGTACGCCGCTTATTTGGTGAATCGATGTCGTTGTAGGCGGTCAAGGACGGCTTGCTTCCATTCGCTTTCATGTTTGGTTATCAAACTACCCAGAGGGTGCTTCGATTTTGAAGCAGGATATATTATCGGATTTTCCCATCAAGGATACAAGCCCTTCGACTTAATTTCCTCGAGCGGCTTGACGCTGGGGCAATCGTGTGCCTTGATGATCCTGGGTGCCGTCCATCTCACGGCGTTCGTGATGACCTTGAGCACGGTTGCGTCATAGAAGATCGGAAAGGTTTCGTGACCGGGTCTGAAGTAGAAGATGCGGCCGTGCCCGCGCTCCCAGCAGCACCCGCTGCGAAAGACCTCGCCGCCTTCAAACCAGGAAATCAGGACCAGCTTATCGGGCGTGGGGATGTCAAACCGCTCACCGTACATCTCGACATTGGGAAGCTCGAAATAGTCGCCAATCCCCTTGGTGATCGGATGGCCGGGCTCGATGTTCCAGATCCGCTCCTTCTCACCGGCTTCGCGCCACCTCAGGGAGCAGTTTGTGCCCATCAGTTTCTTGAAGATTTTTGAAAAGTGGGCGGAGTGCAGGCAGATCAGCCCCATTCCTTCGAGGACGCGTCTGTGGATCCTGTCCACGATTTCGTCCTTGACCTCGTCGTGTGCCACGTGCCCCCACCACGTCAGCACGTCTGTGTTTGCCAGCACTTCATCGGTAAGCCCATGTTCCGGCTCATCCAGCGTCGCTGTTCTCACCGTAATACCTTCCTGTTCGCTCAGATGGCCGGCGATGACGGCGTGCATTCCGTCCGGATAGACCTTCTTAACTTCCTTATCTTTCTTCTCGTGTCGGAACTCGTTCCACACGGTTACCCTGACTGATCCACTCATTTCTCCTCCTCTGTTCTAACGCCTGGGTAAGTTCAAAGTATAGAGATTTCCATTTTATCTCTCAGGGGCCCAGCGACTTACAAAAATCTCACACTGAAGGTGCGTTAATTTACAAAACTTGCCCCCGGTCTGTTGACCGACAGGGTTATGATTTCATTGCCGGTAACGTACTTCTCTGCCAAGCTCAGCACTTTTGTAGATACCATCGAGGATTTTCATCACCTTTATGCCCTGCTCACCGGTCGCAAGCGGCTGGCGTTTCTCCAGAATGCTGTCCACGAATTCCTGGTAAGGTGATGGAACGGGCACCATGCTCCGGTCGAGCCTTTTGGTGAAGAGGTGGCCGCCTTCCTCGGTGTAAACTTCGCCGACGAAATCGTAGCCGCCTCCGATGTTTTTCTGGACAAGGCCGCCCTTCGTGCCGCAGAGCATAGTGATCATCTTCTCATCCTCGTCAATATTTAACATCCAGCTTGCCTCGAGGATCAGGGTGGCACCGTTCTTGAATTTGATCAACCCGCAGGCAAGGTCCTCGACCGTATATGCCTTGTCATCCTGTGCCGCCTTTTCCTTCGCAATGACATTGTAAGCGGATCCGCTCACGACCACAGGCTCAGGATATCCCATGAGCCAGAGGGCCAGATCGAGGCGATGCACACCCAGGTCAATCAATGGTCCACCGCCGGCCAGCTCTTTGTTCGTGAACCAACCACCAAAACCTGGGATGCCCCGACGACGGTGCCACACAGTCCTTCCATAATAAATATCCCCGATCACCCCCGCGTCCACCTGCTGCTTGAGGGCAAAGCTCATCTCGCTGAAGCGAAACGAGAAGTTGATCATCAAGTTTTTTCTTGCCTTCTTGGCCGCCTCGTTCATTCGTTCCGCTTCCTTTGTGTTCATCGCCATAGGCTTTTCACACAGCACATGGAGGCCGGCCTTCAATGCCGTGATTGTAAGCGGCGCATGAAACTTGTTCGGAGTCGCAATACTGACTGCATCAAGCCCTGCTTTTCGGAACATCTCGTTCGCATCGGTGAAAGTCTGCTCGATGTTGAACTCCTGGGCGCAAGCCCGGAGTCGTTCCTCGTTGACGTCGCAGATTGCCGCAACTTCTGCATGGGGGTTGGACTGGTATCCCTTGAGATGTATACTGCCCATACCCAGGCCGACAACCCCTATTCTCAACTTCTGCTCCATCCCTCGCTCCTCGGTTTTGGTGAAATCTTGCAAATCCCCCAGCCGTAATTAAGATAGTAAATGTTAATACACCACTATTTCCAAACAAACTCCTCATGCCCTTGCAGGGCACCAAGAAGCGTGAAAATCTATTTTTCGGACCAAGAAGGGACCAAAGATAGAGGTCATATCCCGGGAGCAGATGTGTATCCGCTGCCCTGGGATATCCATAGGTCTACCCTTCGTCCTGGCGAAAGGGTGCTTAGAATATATGCTAAATTCCCTTTCCGAGCAACCAAAATGTTAAAAAGTGATGTTGGTTGAGATCTGTCTGCGGAGAGGGAGGTGGTGTGCCCCTCCAGAAAGAGGATAGATGAAGCAACAAACGCCAAAACAGAGGGCTTTCAAAGCGAAGTCCGGGGGATTTTGGGACAGTGGGGGGCGCCGCTTATTTAGGGAATCGCTGTTGTTGCAGGCTGTCAAGGACGGCTCGTTTCCATTCGCTTTCATGTTTGGCTATTAAACTACCCAGAGGGTGCTTCGATTTTGAGGCAGGATATACTATCGGGATGGGCAGCACTGAGGCTTTCCACGCCACCCTGTTCGTTGAGTAGACACGGCCTTCAAGGACGAATTGTTGGTTTTTAGCGTCTCGAATGATAACTTTGCTTCTTCTTTTTAAGTTATTCCAACGTCTGGATATATCAAATCGTGGTATCTAACTATTGCTCTGACGAAACCCGTAAATCGGCCATTCTCTTTTCCCATTGCGACAATACTTCCTCGATCTCGTCCTTTACCTCTGTTCTCGCTTGGTGGCGGCTCCATCTCTGGAAGAGCAATTCGTCGTAACGGGTGTAGCAATGTCGAATGTGAGCCATAACTGCCAACCGAATTGCTTGTTCGTCGAGCCGCTTGGCTGCAGCACTCCGGCCAATCCGGCCACTATATTTTCGACAGGCGTGTTCAGCAATTTGCATCTCTTCTCCTGGTGGACAGTGCGGGAAATACTGGCGGATCTTCTGCGCAAATGCCGTGATGTGGACCTGGTCAAGCTCCATCCGACGACGGGCAGCACGTTTGCGCCTGGCCTCCCGAAGTTCGGCGTCGGCGAGACATTCCCGCTCAGCTTTCTCGATAGCCTCCGGCTCTGCCAGGATTCCCTGCCGTTCGTATCGTTTGCGTGTTCTGCTCCAGCGCACGACCACCGGGTGAATTCTGGAATATTTGGTTGTCCGACGTGTTAGCGCTGTATCACCTCGGGGTAGAAACCACAGATGATCCAGATCGGCACAGGGGAGACAAAGCGCTCTGCCCTCTTCCAGAGTTATGAAGCTGCCACGCCTTAATTCCTGCCCACACTCGGAACACCGGGAATCGTTCACGATACAAAACACGACCAGTTCTTTACCCTGACCGGGTAGTTGGACTTTTGTCATAAACCTTCCCTCTATGTCTCCGCGTAGAGGCCGAAGTGACCGACCAGGATGTGGTCGGTGATATCAAAGATGACCGAGGCGGCAGCGATCAAACCCCATTCGATGATCCACCGTTGACCGAGATCGGCCTGAAACTGACACTGTTCAGCGCTCAAGGTTATGGGCCGACAATTCGATGATCCACCGTTGACCGAGATCAGTCTAAAACTTCTCGCAGGTTATGTCTCGGTATTTAGCAGGCTCATGCAGGATCTTTATAAGTAAAGGCCATCAGAACTTTCAGTCCCCCCATCCGCCTGCTCACCAGAAAGAGAGTGGCAGAATGGTAGTCAACCGCCTCCCGGATCAGTTGC
>DTYK01000301.1 GCA_012961925.1 Candidatus Latescibacterota bacterium | reverse complement strand
CTCCCCAGCCAGCCCGGCACAGGTGACCTCCCCATCGCCCTGGATGTCAGGCCGTCACGGTGCTTTTCAGCCTCGGCATCGCTGAATCGAATCCATGAGATAAGTTCATCCATGAAGGCGTCGTCGTTCATCTGGATCTCGTTGCCCTCCTTGACAAGTTCGATGATCTGTTCAATTATCTTTGACTCTGTCAACACCAGAGAAGTAATCCCTTCTTCCTTTGGCACCGATTCTAACTTGTTCAGGTCTGCCGTGGGAATCTGCTGCCCGTTGTATTCACGCCGGTTGGTATGGCGTTCAGGAATGGCTTGAAATAGAATATTATTTTCGGCGGTTTTGAAACGTTTCAGATTAACCAACAGACATTCAGTTGGCTCGGCTGTCGGAAAATATTCGACTTCCGAATCATAGCCGGCATACCTGGCGGCGATCACCAGGTTTTCCAGGGCACAGCCGAGACTGATATACAATTCGCGATGATCTGGATCCACCACCGGTAACTGCCGGGTGAAATCCGGAAATATCCTGATGCTGTTATCCTCAATCGAAAACTTCCACGGCTGAGTATTGTGGCCCGAGGGGGCCAGGGTCGCATAGCGGACGATTTCTTTCATCTGTCCCATCTTGTCATCCTCCGTTATTTCAAATTCATTCTCCCATACGGAGTTGATCCGTATGAGATTACCTGTTGATGCGCACGATGACACGAGGGGGGACACTGCCGCCAGCAGGCTCGTCTTGGCCATAAGTTCCAGGAAATCCCTGCGTGACTGGAGCTGTTCCCAGTTCAGGTTTGCGAAAGGTTCGTTAGCTCCCATTTTTGATCTCCTTGCTTTTCAGGTGGGAGAGCCCTTCCGGGCTCGACCTCACCCGTCCGAACCGAAACCTTCGGGCAATGTCCCCGGCGATGGCGTAAAGCGAAGGGATGATGAACAGGGTGAGCAGTGTGGACACCATCAAGCCCCAGACGATGGTGTTTGCCAGCGGCATCCACACGGCCGACTTTCCGCCGATACCAAGCGCCATGGGGAGCAGCCCGAAGATGGTGGTGGTTGAAGTTAAAAGAATAGGACGCAGTCTGAGGGAGCCGGCCTCCATAATCGCCCTCCAGCGCTTCATCCCCCGCTCCCTGCGCTTGTTGATGAAGTCCACCAGCACGATGGAGCTGTTGACCGCCACCCCTGCCAGCGCCACCATGCCGAACAGCGATGGGATGCTGAAGGGATACCCGCTCACCAGCAACCCGAACACCGCACCGATGAAGGCGAAGGGGACGGTGAAAAGGATGATCAGCGGTTGGATCCAGGATTTAAACTGGGCTCCCAGGATCAGGAAGATGATGATCACCCCGATCAGAAACAGCTTGCCCAGGTCGTTGAAGGCCTCCTGGAACTCCTTGAACTCGCCGCGAAAATCCAACTTATAGCCGGGATAACGGGCTTCTATACTGGCAAACCGCTTCTTCAACTTGCGACTCACCTCCATCGCCGAGGTGACCCGCTTGTCGACCTCCGCCGAAATGGTGATGGCCCGCTGACGGTCGAAGCGCTTGATGTAGGAATATCCCCTGGTGTTAACAATCCGCGCCACGGTCTTGAAGGGGATGGAGTGGCCCTGGGGATCGGTGATGCGCAGGTTCTCCAGTGTCGCGTAATCGCTGCGTACCCATTCAGGGTATTTGACCACCACGTCCACGCTCTCATCCCCGTCACGGAACACGGTGGCCTTCTGACCCTCGAAGGCCTGCCTGAGCGCCCAGGCCACCTGTGCTGTGTTCAGTCCAACCAGAGCGGCCCTGTATTCGTCCACCTTTACCCGGAGTTCCTTCTTCCCGGGCATAAAGTCGTCACTGATGTCATGGACGCCCGGCATCCTCCTCAGTTCATCCTTCACAATTTCGGCGATCTCTTCCAGCTTGTCAAAATACTTGCCCTTGATCTTCACCGAAAACGGCTTGCCCAGCGGGGGACCGGTTGGTGCCTTCGCCAGCTCAAGCGAGCGCACCCCGGGAACTCTGCCGATGCGCTCCCGCAGGTCGGCGATGATGGCATCCACCGAACGCTTGCGGTCTTTCTTGTCTACAAGATAGACCACCAGCTCGCCAACATAACTGCGCATCAGCCACTCGTCCTCTTTCTCCAGAATTCCCACATTTGTCACCACAGATTTCAATTCGTCCTTAGGAAGCGTGAGGGCGATCTTCTCTAAACTCCGCAGTACCCGATCGGTCTCCTCAAGTCTCGTGCCCATAGGCATCTCCACCCTCACGTAGAAGAAGGGGACGTCCTCCTCGGCAAACATCTGCACGCCGAGATGGGGGACCAGCAAACCTGCACCGAGGGCTATCACGAGCACCCCAAGCACAGCCCAGTAGCGCCTTCGCAACACCCTAACTAAGTTTCTCACGTAGAACCTGCGAAGCTTGAGGAACAATTGATGCCCCCTGCCATCTCTCCCTCTGCCGTTGCCCTTGCCCCACTCGGCTATGTGGGAGGGGAGGATGAAGAAGGCCTCGAATACCGATGCGGCCAACGCCAGGCTTACCACAATGGGAATGATCTTCATGAACTTTCCCACGATGCCCGACATCAGCATAAGGGGCAGAAAGGCGGCTACCGTGGTTCCCACAGAGGCCAGCACCGGCAGGGCCACCTCCGGCGTGCCCTTCAGAACCGCCTCTTTGGGCGACATCCCCTTCTGCATGTAGCGGTACGTGTTTTCTATGATCACAATGGCATCGTCCACGAGCATACCTAAGACAAGCACCAAACCGAAGAGGGCGTTGCCGTTGAGCGAGCGGCCGGTGAATTTCAGGAACAGGAATGTGGCTAAGAATGTGACCGGAATGCCCACGGCGGCGAAGAGAGCGTTTCTTGGACCTAAGAACAGGTACAGCAGCCCTATCACGAGTATCATGCCCACGATGGCGTTTGACTGGAGCTTGTTCAGGATCTCCTTGATGTGGGTCGAGCCGTCGTAGGTTATACTCACCTCCGCTCCCTCGGGCAGCCTCCTCCGGTAGGAGGCCAAGAGCCTTTTGACCTGTTCTGTGATCTTTATGGTGTTACCTTGGGGTTTCTTGGAGATGTTCAGGGTTACGGATGGCTTCCCGTTCAGGCGTGAGATCGTCGTGGTGCGCTCGTAGGTAGCGCGGACCCTGGCTATGTCCTCGACCCTGAAGGCACCTGCGGGGTTGCTTGTCCTGAGGATCACCTTTCCTATATCCTCCACCCTCCCGAACTCCCCCACCGTCCTCAACAGGTACTCCTCCCTTCCCAGCTTCAGACTCCCGTTGGGCAGATTCAGGTTCCTCCCCTGTAGACTGTTGACCAATTGGGTTAAACTCAGGCCGTATCCCTGCAGGCGGGCTGGATCTGCCTCCACCCAGATGACCCGGTCGCGGACGCCGTAGACATCCACCTTGGACACGTTCTCTATGTCCAAGATGTCCTCCTTGAGGCGATCGGCGACCTCCTTCATCTGGCTTTCAGGGAGATCTCCCGACAACACCACGCTGACCACGGGAAGCCAGGTGCTGGTGTTTAACCTAAAGACCAGAGGCTTTTCCGCTCCGGCGGGTAAATCCGTCACCTTATCCACCTCAGCCCGCAAATCCTGGTAGAGTCGGTAGAATTCAGCGTCGCCGATGTCATCGAATTTGATGCTGATGTAGGAACGCCCCTCGCTGGAGGTGGAACTGATCATATTGATCTTGTCCACATCGGCGATCTCGTCCTCTATGGGGATCGTGATGAGCTGTTCCACCTCCTCGGGCGAAGCACCGGGATAGAGCGTGATGATGAAGGCCCAGTTGAAGTTGATCTCTGGTGCCTCCTCCCGGGGCAGTGAGATGAAAGAATAGGCTCCCAGCACGATGACCGCCAGCATGATCATATTGGCCAGAACCGGGTTCTTCACCGAGAGTTTAAATATTGACATCTTCTTTTTCTCCTTGGAAGGTGCTGGATGATCGCATCAAATTTGAGTCTGGAGCAGGCCTTTATCGAGACCAGAAGCCCTCTTCCACAGAAAGAGCTTAAAAACTGTGGGAGAGCCTTTCTGGGCTCGATCTTAGTATAAACTCCTCCAATCGTTTCTTGACCCTGTCCCCTGACTTCAGGTTCGACTGCCCCTGGACTATCAGCTCATCCCCTGGGACAAGCCCCTTTTCCACCAAGACCTTGTCCCCGAACATCGAACCCAGAGAAAGGGGGCGCTTCTCGGCGGAATCCCCTTGAACCACGTAAGCGAACCTTTCTCCATGATCGTCCATCACCACATCCCGGGGTACGATGATAACGTTTCTAAGGATTCCAGCCTCGATCTCCACCCGGGCGATCATCCCGGGCTTCAGGACCTCGGGCCCCTTGTTGGCCACTATCACCTCCACCGGAAAGGTGCGGGTGGCCATATCGGCCTTCAGACCGACGGTGTAGACACGTCCTGTAAATTTCTTTCCGGGATAGGCATCCACCTGTACTCGAGCCTTTTGGCCCACGGCGAGCTTCGCCACCTCATGTTCGGAGACGCCTAACCTCACCTTGACACGCTCAATAGCTACTATCGTAGCGATGGGACTTCCGGGGGTTACGGCTGTGCCCAGGTCCACGTGGCGCAGGGCGACCTGTCCGGAGATGGGGCTGGCGATTCGGGCATCTTTCAATTGGCGCTGGGCCGTCTTCAAAGCGACTTTTGCCTGAAGGTAGTTGGCTTGGGCTGATTTGGCTGCAAGGCGTGCTCTTTCCAGCTCTATCTGGCTGATGTCCTGGGTCTTGAAGAGACCCTCGCTTCGCTCCAGGTCCCTTTTCGCCTTTTGAAACGCGGCCTCGGCCAGCATCAGGTGCGCCTCAGCGGTCCCCACCGCCAACCTCCGCAGTTCGTCGTCCACCTGCACCAGAGGGTCTCCTTTCTCAACCCGATCCCCAACCTCGGCGTAGACCTCGACCACTTTGCCGGAGGTCTCCGAACTCACCGTGACATCGTGGAAAGCTAAAACCGTTCCCACTCCCGAGATGATCTCGTGGATGTCCTGGGCCCGGACGACCTCAGTGATCACGGGAACAGCTTTGATGGGGTCTGCCGAAGCCTCCTCTTTGCCCACGCTTTCCCGTCTGAGTGGGCGCAATAGAATCGCAACCGATAGGACTGCCAATAAACCTAACCCACCACCGACTAATATCTTCTTCTGCATCTTTCCTCCCGATTGACTTAAGGGTTATAGCACCGACAAGTCTGAAGTCCGATCTCGCAAGAGAAAAACACTGTGGGAAAGCCCTTCAGGGCTCGATCTTTCGCAGGCGGAAGCCTGCTCACACAGGGGGCTCGATGTTGGATGAGAAGCCTTAACGGTGTTCATCGATGGTCCCCATGGCTCGTTCCAACTCCGCCTTGGCGATGTAATAATCGTACAGGGCATAGATCTTGTCAGCCTTTGCCTGGGTATAGGCCACCTGTGCATCTATGAAATCTATATTGGATGCCATGCCGACCTTGTACTTGTTGATCACCACCTTAAGATGCTCTGTAGCATAGTCAACTCCTTTTTGGGTAATTTTCAGTCTCTGGAGGGCGGATTTCACGTTGAGGGAGGCCCCCGTCACTTGCACCGCTATCCCTCTTTTCAGGCTCTCTTTCATGGCTTCCAACCTCTTCAAATCGGATTTAGCCTTACGGAGGTTGGCATATTCGCTGAAACTGTGGAAGATGGGGAAACCCACGGTCACTGCGGCACTCCAATTGGTGTAGCTATCTAACGCCATGGTGTTATTCTTCTCCCAGCCGTAACTATATACAAAATTGATCTTGGGTTGAAATCCGGCCCAGGCCAACCTGACCCCCGCTCGCTGCGCATCCACATTGGCTTCCATGACTTTAATGCCAGGGTGGAACCGGAAGGCCGTATCCACCTGTTTTGCCAGGGTACCCTCCGTTTTGATCGGTTCTTCTGCTACCGGAAGGAGGTCAAATTCTTCTTCGAAGCTCACCCCCATCACCTCCTTCAGAGCAGCCTGAGCGATAGCGAGGGTGTTTTCCGATCTCACCAGGTTGCCTTCGTCACCTGCCAGTTTCACCTCCCAGCGCAGGACATCCGCACGGCTGCGCATGCCGGCCTTTAGCATCTTACGG